>NZ_JBKOTX010000166.1:0-11846 GCF_047086965.1 Roseovarius halophilus (ex Wu et al. 2025)
CGAGGCGGGTGTAGAGATTGGGCAGGATGTTGATGGCCTGCGTCATCTCGGCGAGCGAATAGCCGCCCGCGTCGAACGGGTTGCGGGTGAGGGTCATGGAGGATCTCCGGGAAGGGATGAAAGAGGACAGGGGTGCCCAGCAGTCGGCGTAGGGCTGGAACGATCAGGCCGTGTCGCGCACGATGAGGCCCAGCGCGGTCAGCTGGCTGATCTTGGTGGTAATCTTGGCGGCGTCATCGACGCTGGCGTCATAGGCCAGCGCGGCACGCGACAGGATGGCGGGACCTCGGACGACCACCACCCCGACGGCATCGGCGAGGGTTGCATCCACGGCGTAGAGCAGCACGGCGGCCGCATTCTGCGCGCCGTCGGAGCCGCCCGATGTGGCGAGCTTGTACTTGCCGCTGGCGGTGACGCGCCCCAGCACCGATCCCACGGGAAAGGTGGTGCCGGCGAGCAGCGTCACGGTCTCGCGGGTGTAGTTGGGATTGACCTCGTATTTGAGGACATCGCCCATGGTGGGCGGTTGGGTCAGCACGGACATGGGCAATCTCCGAAGATTTGGCGGTCAAAAAGACATCCCCCGCCGGGGCGGTGCGGCGGGGGATCATGGGGCGGTGCAGAGATGGTGGACTGAGGGTCAGCCCGTATTGCCCGCCGAGGCAGCTTTCTTCGCGGCGGCAACGAGCGGGCTTTCTTTCGCCTGCGGCAAGGCTGGCGACGGCGGGGCCGCCACGACATCGCGCGCATCGGCGGCGGCACTGGCGCGTTCGAGCACGAGACTGCGCAGGGCTTCGGGTGTGGTGCCTTCGCGCAGGGCTTTCGCGGCGTCGATGGCGATACCGAGCCGGCCGGCCTGCGCCGCGATCTCGGTGATTTCCGCCGCCTCCTGGCGCAGCCGCGCCGAGACCTCGGCCAGATTTCCGGGTTGCGTTGCTGCCGACGTGGAGGGTGCTGATGCTTCAGGGGCAGCTCCAACGGCGGGCGGTGCTGCGGCGTCAGGTTCCGATGCGGCATTGGTGGCGTCAGAGGATATGTCGACAGCAGTAGGGTCAGCGTTGGTATCGGCCGTTTCCTCCCATTGCGCATCTCGAGTCTCTTCCTCCTGCGGCGTGGTCTCCTGGTCGGGCGCATTAACCATGGCGGTCTCCTTTCGGGGTTTGGGAAGGGATGCGCGTTGCATGCGCGCGGGTGTGATTTTGGACGTGCGGGTCACCATCTGCCGGAAGGCGGCAAAACCGCGCCCAAGGTCGGTAGCCTCGTCGGCCAACCCAGCCGCGACGGCGTCGACGCCGCGATAGGTGTCGGCCTCGGTCGCGAGCGCCGCCTTCTGGCTCAGCCGCCCGGCGCGCCCGGCGGCGACGGTCTCTGCAAAGAGAAACCGCAGCACGTCGATCTCGCGCTGGATGTCGCCTTCCACCTCGGCGGCCAGCGGTTGATAGGGGTTGCCATCAACCTTGTGCCGGCCCGAATGGATCAGCGTGACCTGCACGCCGTCCTGATCGAGCTGGCCGCTGAGATCGGTATGCATCACGACAACCCCGATACTGCCCAGCGCGCCGGTGCGCGGCAGCAGGATGCGGTCCGCTTGGCTGGCGAGCGCATAGCCGGCCGAGAAGGCGTGTTCGGCGACGAACGCCCAGACCGGCTTGTCGCGGCGCAGCGCCCGGATGCGGTCGGCAAGATCGAACACCCCGGCCACCTCGCCACCGAAGCTGTCGATTTCCAGCGCGACACCACGGACCGACGTGTCACTGGCGACCGCCTCGATCTGGGCGGCGATCCCCTCATAGCTGGTCTGACCAGATGATTCCCCGATCCAGCTGCCGCGATGGATGAGCACGCCCGAGATCTCGATCACGGCGATACCGTCAACCAGTGGAAAGGGCGCCTCGCCGTGCTGGCGCAGGCTGTCGGCAAGCCCACCGGCGAGGATGCTGGCGCGGGCGGGGAGCGCAGCGGTCCCAGGCACGTCGGCCGTGTTGTCGTGATCGGCCAGTTCGACCCGCCGCCCGAGAACCCGCGGGCCGAGCCCCGATAGGAACGCCATGGCCTTGGAGGGCTCGACCAGCAGCGGGGTGTTGAAGGCGCGCGCGGCAATGCGGGCATGGAGCATCAGGGTTGGTCCTCGTCTGCACGCGGTCGGTCCTCCGCGGTGTCGTTTGGTTCGTCAGAGGGGCTCACGTTTCGATCTTCCGCCTCGTACGGCACCGTCTCAGATGCGCCCTGCGCCGGTGAGCCCGGCCGGCGGAAGTCGAGGCCCAGCGCACGCTCGCGGGCGTGCTCGGCGGCGATCTCGCGGTCGACCTGCTCGGCGTCATAGCCGCGCTCGGCGATGGCCTGGGTCCGGGATTTGAGCCCGGCTTCGATCTGGGCGATCTCGGCATTGGCGTCCTTGAGCGGATCCACCCAGTCCCACTTGGTGGGCAGCCAGTCGGCCGCCACCAGCCTTGCGCGGTTGGCCTCGTAATCCGGCAGGGTCAGCGCACCCGAGAGCACGGCCACGTCCATCCAGCGCGCGTACACCGGCCGGCAAAGCTGGTAGACCATGACCGAATGCTGCCAGGCCGAGACACGCCGGCGAAACTCGATCAGCGCGAGCCGCGAGTTGGAGAAGTTGCCCTTCACCATGTCATTGGCGAGGTACGGATAGGGGATGCCGAGGGCGGCCGAGATCTGCAGCAGTGTGCGGTACTGGAAGGGCTCGTAGGTCGCCCCACTGTCGGCGGGCTGTCCCACGGTGACATCCTCGCCCGGATCGAGCCGCACGA
Organism: Roseovarius halophilus (ex Wu et al. 2025); assembly: GCF_047086965.1. Taxonomy (NCBI): domain Bacteria; kingdom Pseudomonadati; phylum Pseudomonadota; class Alphaproteobacteria; order Rhodobacterales; family Roseobacteraceae; genus Roseovarius; species Roseovarius halophilus (ex Wu et al. 2025). Next base: position 2,772 of record NZ_JBKOTX010000166.1, read on the forward strand.
TCTGGCCAGGACTGACCTCGTAACCAGCATCGCCCGCCTCGTCCTCGGGCGGCGCGAGCGGGTTTTCCGGCGCGGGGGAGGTGACGAACATCGCGTACATCGCCGCGACCTTTTTGCGGTCGAGCTCGGCATCGTCGTATTGATCGAGCAGAAAAAGCTTCACGATCGCGGGCGCGAGTTTCGAGACCCCGCGCAGCTGGCCGCCCTCTACCGGGTCGATCACGTGGATGATCTCCGACGCCGGCACCCGCGTGAGCGCGCCCGCCAACCCCGGATCGGTGCTGTCGCCGGGATGCCGGCGCAGGAAGTGGTAGGCCACGCGGCGGCCGATCCGGTCGAACTCGATCCCCTGGCGGATCGCATTGCCGTTTGCCGCCGTACCGCTCTTTTCCAGCGGCAGCATCTCGGCGGGCAGCATCTGCAACTGCAGCGGCACGCTCAGCCCGTCCTCGGCGCGGCGCGGCCGGATGCGAAAGAACACTTCGCCCGCGATGAAGACCTCGCGCGCCGCGCGGCGCTGCAGCCCGTAGAAGTCGGTCAGCCCCTCGGCATCCGCCTCGTCGGTCCAGGCCAGCCAGAGCCGCTGCAGCTCCTCCTTGCGGGCGGGATCACTGATCTTCGAGATCGGCTTGATGCCGTCACCCGCGGTATTGGCCGCCCAGCTTTCGACGGCGTTCACGGCATAACCGTTGTTGCGCACCAGCCAGCGCGCCCGGGCAGTGATATCGGGGCCCGAGGCCGCGATCAGCGCGTTGACATGGGCGCGGGTCGCGCGGAAGCCGCGCAGACGGCGATGGTGCTGGCCCGCATCGAACCCGCCGATGAAGGCCCCGAGACGCTGTCGCCAATTCATCGCGGCCATCACAGATCCTTCACGGCATGGGGCCGGAAGATGCGGCCGGCGCCGCGCTCCAGAGCCGCAATCCGGCGCTCGATATCCGCAACCGCCGCCGCCATTTCCGCGTCCGAGCCATAGGTCACGCTCTTGCCGTCATAGCTGACGCTGCGCGTGCCGCTGTAACGCGCCGCCAGCAGAACGCTGTGGCGGGATTTGAGATCGTCGAGGGTCATTTCTATTCCGCGTTGCCGGGTGTGTGGCGCTCTTGTCGTGCACACGTCTGGTGTGTATATTTTGCATGTCTCAGGAGGATCCCCGATGCCGCACAGCACCACCGAGAAGCAGCGCACGAACATCACGCTCAGTGCCACCAATCTCGCCGCCGCGCGGGAGCTGGGCCTGAACGTGTCGGCGATCAGCGATGCCGCGCTGGCCGAGGCTGTGCGCGCGGCCAAAGCCGAAGCCTGGGCTCGGGAGAATGCCGGAGCGATTGCCGAGCGCCGCGCCTGGATCGAGGCCCACGGCACCCCGCTGGCCGATCTTCAGGTCCTGAAGACCGACTGATGGCGCAGTTCCAGGTTTATCGGATCGCCGGCAATCGGCTGGTGCTCGATCTTCAGACCGATCTGATCGAGACCGGCTCCCGCGTTGTGGCGCCGCTGGTGCCCGTCGCCTCTGGGCCGAAGGCCATCGGGCGGATTGAACCCGTCTTCGAGATCGAGGGCGCGGCGCATGTACTGCATACCGCCGAGATGGCCGCGATCCCGTCCGACCTGCTCAAGGCACCGCCCGTCGCCGACCTCTCCCGCTTCGATTACGAGATCCGCGGCGCACTCGACATGGTCTTCTCCGGTTTCTGATCACTCCATATATTTTGGCGTGCTGACGCGCCATCCGCGCCGGCGCGGCGTGGTGATGCGCCCGGCCTGGGGCTCGGATGGGGCCTCAAGTGCCTCCGTCGGGGCCGTGGTGTGTGCCGTCTCCACGCCGGCCTGTGTCTCCAGCTGCCGCCACATACGCTCATCGAACCGGTCGGCACCAAGGATCCAGGTCGCGGCGCGGGCATAGACGCGGGTGTCGAGCGCCTCGTTGCGCTCGCGCATCTTCTGCCATTCCTGCCGGGCATAGCCGCGCTTGTTGCGGATCGTGACCAGCTGCTCGGCCACCAGCTGCTTGAGCCATTCGCTGTCGGCCCAGTCCGGCAAATGCACCGTACCGGGTGGATCGGGCGCGCCATTGGCGCGCTCTTCGTCGCTCGACCTTTCCAGCCGCAGGTGGCGATAGGTCTCGGCCTTGAATGTGGCGGTGGCCACGGTCCAGAGCCGGGCGCCGCGCTTGAGCTTGCGACCGTTCACCGTGGCATCGACGAAGGTGGGGCCGGAGACGGGCGTCGCGCGATTGAAGCCCTCCATGCCCTTCACCGGGGCGACCTGGGCCGTGCCCTGTTGGCGCGCCCAGGCATAGACGGCAGCGGACTCGTAGCCCGTGTCGATGGCGAGCTTCGCCAGCGTCATCACCGCGCCATGCTCATGCACCCATGTCCGCCCGAGAAGTGCGGTGAGCGCGTCCCAGCAGGCCGGGTCGTCCGGACCGTCCGGGATCACGATGTGGTCGACCAGCCAACTTTCAAGGCCCCTGCCCCAGGCCCAGACGTCCACCTCGATGCGGTCTTTCTGCACATCCGCGCCCGCAGTCAGGAACAGACCGCCCGCGGGGATCTGCGCCGGGTAGGTCTCGCGCCGGTCGGCCAGCCGCTGCCAGTCCGGGGCTTCGCCGCTCTCGACCCATGTCTCGCCCAGCAGCGTGTTGCGCGCCGCGCGCAGCATCTCGTCAGAGCCCTGCGCGGCCAGCCAGTCCTGTGCGATTTGCGCCCAGCTTTTCCAGCCGATCGGCGAATAGAGCGCCGAGAGGTGGAAGCCGATGGCTTTGGGATCTGCGGGCACGGCCGTCGCGCGCCATTCGCCCGCCTCCAGCATCGCGGTCTTGTGATGCTCGGCAATGGGCGTCTCGCAGCCCGCGCAGGTATACGCGGCGGTCTCCGGCTGATCCTTCTCCCAGCGCAGGCGCTCGAACTGCAGCCATTGCATATGGCCGCAGTGCGGGCACGGCACGAAGTAGCGCCGCTGATCGCTGGCCTCGAACTCGCGCTCGATGCGGGACAGCCCGCGGATCGTGGGCGTCGAGACCATGAACACCTTGCGCCGATGCGCGAAAGTCGTGGTCCGCGCTTCGGCGAGTGTGACTGGATCACCTTCCTCATCGGCAGAGGCCGGGTAGGCGTCCACCTCGTCGAGGAAGATGTAGCGCGCGGGCATCGAGCGCAGGCCGGTGGCCGAGTTGGCCCCGGTCAGCACCAGAATGCCGCCCGGGAATTCCTTGGACAGCATCGAGTTGCCGGCATCGCGGGACCGCGCCGGTTGCACGCGTTCCTTGAGTGCGGCGCTGTCCGCGATCAGCGGGTCGATCCGGCCGCGTGATGTCCGCTTGGCCATTTCCACCGTAGGCAGCACCGCCAGCATCGGCCCCGGCGCGTGGTGGATCACGAACCCGATCCAGTTGTTGCCCGCCTCGGTCGCGCCCACCTGCGCGGCCTTCATGAAGCTGACGCGCTGTGCGGGGTGGCCGGGCGAGAGTGCATCCATGATCTCGCGCAGATAGGGCGTGCGCGCGGTGCGGTAGCGCCCGGGCTCGGCCGAGGCGCGTGAGCTGAGCCAGCGATGTTGATCCGCCCAGGCCGACACCGTGAGGTCGGGATCGGGACGCAGGCCGCGGCGCCAGGCGCGCAGGATGTCCTCGGCGCCGTCGAAGCCAAGGTCAAGGTCTGTAGTCAGGTCAGAGGTGGCCTCCTCATCATTCAAGCGAGACCCGGAGGTCGGCCAGGGCGTCGAGCTGCTCTCGGACATGGGTTTCCAGCACCCTTTGCAGGATCGCAGTCTCGATCGTCACGGGCGTCCCGGATGCACTCTCCATATCAGCGGACAATTGCGCGGCCATGAGCGCGGCCACGCGCGTGGGCCAGGTGATCCAGACATCGCGCTCCTGCCGGGCGAGGCGAAACACCAGCGTCTCGGCCCGCGCGCGATCGACCAGCGCGCCCTTCTTGCGCTGGATCGTCAGCTGACGCTCCTGCGCCTGGTAGACGGTCAGCGCCGTGCGCGCCTTGAGATAGGAGGCGCTGTCGCCCGGGCCCGAGACGGCACTGCCCTCGACACTGCTGCTGGCGGCGGCGCCGCGTGCACGTCTCTGCTGATCGGGATCGGTCATCCCGCTCCGGCGCGCATCAGAGGCCGCGGCATCGATCGAGCCATCGGCGAAGAGCACCAGCCGCCCGGTCTTGCGCGCCTTCTGCACCGCCCCGCGCGACAGCCCGGCATGGGCCGCGTAGGCGCGCTCGCTCATACCCTCCATGGTGCAGCTCTCATTCAGTCGTCATCGAGACTTTCAACCATCCAGCCTGGAATATCGCGTTTGCCGTGCAGCACACGCCAAACATCGACGTGCTGCGCGGTGTCGCGATAAAAGATCAGCCAGGGAAACCCCCGCAATTGCCAGACCCGCAAGCCAGGTAGGTGCAGCTCGTAGGCGTAGCGCAAAGACCCACTCAGGGGCTGCGCTGAAACGAGCGCGAAGGATCTTTCGAGGGCATCGATGAAGCGCAACGCGACATCGTCGCCCGCTTCCCCGCGATAATATGCGATGGCTTCTTCAATATCCTGCCGCGCCTTGTCGCGCGGCACCACGGGTTTGTCCGTCACGTCTTTTGCTTGCCGGCAACGCCTGCACGCAGGCTTGCGAAATAGTCGGCGTCTGCTGCCGTGGCAGGCACCGAATTGGCGCCATCCAGAAGCAGGTCCCGCAAGGCCTGCCGGTCCTGGTCCTTGCGGATAAGATCGCGCACATATTCGCTTGAAGTGCCATAGCCGCGATCTGTGACCTGCGTGTCGATATAAGACTTCAGTGTCTGGGGCAGAGAGATGTTCATGGTACTCATGCTGCAAGCTTAGCGTGTTTGCCAAATTTTGCCAAGAGGTGTCCTGGTGGGCGATGCCACACGGCCAAGGCGCACTCGGTCAGGCCTCCATGGCACATCGAAACCTCCTCAAGGCATTGGCAATAAACGCGGAAACCGTTCTATTTCAGTTGATTACACTCTCTGGTTGAGCAACTCTGATCCCCACAAGGCGCGTGCATCGCGCCCCGCCAGGTACAGGATCGGAGACAGACCCATGACCCTCGCAGAGCGCTACAACGCCGAAGCCAAACGCCTGCTGCCGCACATGGCCGACAGCCTGGCCGTCGCGCCGACCGTCACCACCGCGGACGAGATCGACGACATCGTATTCCGCCGCAGCGAATTCCTCGGCGGCATGGCATGCGTCATCCTCGCCATGATCGACCAGCAGACCTGAGGAGCGCCACGATGAGCACGCGCGCGCAGATCGCCATCCAGACCGGGCCCGAGGCATGGGCTCATGTGTATATTCATTACGACGGCTATCCCGGCCACATGCTGCCCGCGTTGGCATCCTGGACGCCCGAAGACATCCTCGCCGCCCGCAAAATCCGGCAGGTGCGCAAGGACGCTCTCGACTGCTTCGAGTCTCCGCGCAAGCCCAGCATCCTGCCGCGCCCCACCCGCGAGCTGTGCCACCTCTATATCTGGCTCGGCGACATCTGGGTCGAGGTCAATCCCGATGCCGAATGATCAGAAAGCAACTTTATGGCTCTGATTTTGCTACACTTTCAGACTCCGCGGAGCGATTCTGATGACACCAGACCGATGCAACTCAACCCACGGAGCCACGCTATGACCACCCCCGCCGCAAACCTGATCGCCGAGTTCCGCGCCACTGCCGACGAGATCGAAACCCTCCTCGCGCCCAGCGCCTGCACGACCATCGCCGCGCAGAACTGGATCGTCATCGACGACTTCGGGCCGCTGACTTTCACCGTCGCGCCCGAGGGCGACACGCACCGCGCCACCTGCACGGGCCATGGCCGCGCGCACAGGGTCAACCGCTTCACGCGGGCCGACGCCCAGCGCCTCGCCGACGCCTGCAATGCCCGCGCCGCCTTCTGGGCCGACGCCGCTCGAGAGGAAGCTGCCACACTGCGCCGCCACATCGCCACGCTGGAAGCCACCATCGCCGCCTGAGCCATCATACGCGCGGGGCCCGCGGGCCCCGCCACGACACGCGAAAGGAACCACGCCATGACCCGCCTCAACCCGATCACCACGCCCCGCCATCAGCCGCGCGCCCAGAAGGCCCGGCGGAACAAGGAAGCCGCGCTGTACGCATTCATCGCGAAGAAGGCCGAGATCGACGACATGCTGGCGCGCCTGCAGGCGCTCAGCGACGATCACTTCGAGACGCACCCCGACGAGGTGGGCTGGGCGATGGTCGGCACCCTCGAGCATTACGCCAGCCTGCTCAAGCGCATCACCGACAGCGCTTTCGGCGAGGGCGAACACGCCGAGTGAGCCTTCCGGCCCGGCATTCGGGGCAGCCCGCCAACACGGCGGGCTTCACCGGGTAGAAGGCGGCGCATCCCGCGCTGCCCGACAACACCGGAGGCCCCGATGCCCAAACTCACCGACACCCAGACCCTCATCCTCAGCCGCGCGGCCACCCGCCCCGGCAATCTGGCCATGCCGCTGCCCGAGGGGGTGAATGGCGCCGCCGCACAGAAGGCGGTCACCGCGATGATCACGCGCGGCTGGATTGAAGAGGTCGATGCCGATATCCGCAAAGGCGAGCCGCTCTGGCGCGAGACCGGCGATGGTCATGGCACCATCCTGATCGCGACCGAAGCCGGGCTGGAGGCCATCGGGATCGAGCCGGTGGTCGCCAAGGCCACCAGCGCCCCGCGCGAGGCGAAGCCGGACCCCGCGCCGACGTCCCAAGCTGCCCCGAAGTCTCCGGCCATCCGCACCGGCACCAAGCAGGCCCAGATCATTGCGCTCCTGCAGCGCCCCGAGGGCGCCTCCATTGGCGAGATCGTCGAGGCGACGGGATGGCAAGCTCATAGCGCGCGCGGCATGATCTCCGGGGCGCTGAAGAAGAAGCTGGGCCTCGCGATCACGTCCGAGAAGATCGAGGGCAGAGGCCGGATCTATACAATCAGGTCGGCTGGCTGACACGGAACCTGAGGCCCCCTCTCCGGCGCGCCAGCTTATTTGACGATGCGTGACCTTCGAAGCCATTTGCCGCATTGGACACCCAGCAGCGCTCCGAGCGTTGCACCGATCACGTCACCGATGAAGTCTCCCAGTTCCGCTGATCTACCAAAAACCGGCTGGACGATTTCGATCAGCCCACCGTAGGCGGCCACGGCAAGGATAACGGGCCAGACAAGTCTTGGGCGCGCCAAAGGCAGTGGGAATGCCAATGCCATGAACCCCAACAGGTGATGCATTTTGTCGGACCCTGGCACGTTCTGGCTCGGTAGCGGGGCCAAGGTCAGCAATGCGATAACAACGCCCAGAGCGATCGTCAGTACAAGACCGAGCAGATAAAGGCGATATTTCGTCAGGAGCGTCACATCAAACACCGAGCAGGGATCCGGACGGCCATGCGGGCTGTATCCTGGTCCTGTCAACAGGGATCGTCAGACTTGCGCAAACGATCACGCCGCGCGCCTCCGAGCCTTCAGCGCGGCGAAGCTCTCGCCGGTGTCCGCCAGCACCGCCTCCGCGCCGGTGAAGGACTGCCAACGTTCGATGGCGACATCGACATAGGCCGGGTCGAGCTCGATGCCGTAGCAGAGGCGCCCGGTGGTCTCGGCCGCGATCAGCGTGGTGCCCGATCCCATGAAGGGCTCGTAGACCGCCTGGCCGGCATTCGAGTTGTTCAGGATCGGGCGGCGCATGCATTCGACCGGCTTCTGGGTGCCGTGCACCGTTTCGCTGTCCTGATCCTTGTTCGCGATCTGCCACAATGTCGTCTGCTTGCGATCACCCGCCCAGTGGCCCTTGGCCTTGACGCGCACGGCATACCAGCAGGGCTCGTGCTGCCAGTGGTAATCCCCACGGCTGAGGACCAGCCGGTCCTTGGCCCAGATGATTTGCGCGCGGATGGCGAAACCCGAGGCTGTCAGCGACTCCGCCACCTCGGCAGCATGCAGGGCTCCGTGCCAGACATAGGCGACATCGCCCGGAAACAGGGCCCATGCCTCACGCCAGTCGGCCCGGTCATCGTTGAGCACCCTGCCCGTCCGTTTGGTCTTCGCGGCACCCGCCTGGTTACGCCAGGCAGGGTCATAGGCCACACCATACGGCGGGTCGGTGACCATCAGCAGCGGCTTCACATCGCCGAGGAGCGCCCCAACCACGTCGGCCGAGGTGCTGTCGCCGCAGATCAGCCGGTGATCCCCGAGCTGCCAGAGGTCCCCCGGCACGGAGACGGGCGTGGCCGGGGCCTCGGGCACGTCATCCTCGCCCTCGACCGGTCCGTCGCCGTCCTGCGCCTCTGGGTCCTGCAGGAGGGCGTCGAGCTCGGCCTCGCCGATCCCCAGCAGCGACAGGTCGAAATCCTCGGCCAGCAGCCCCGCGATCTCGTCCCGCAGCATCCCCTCATCCCACTCGCCGAGCTCGGTTAATTTATTGTCCGCGATCCGGTAGGCGCGCCGCTCGGCCTCATCAAGATGGCTGAGCCGGATCACCGGCACCTCGGTCAGCCCGAGCATGGTGGCGGCCAGTACCCGACCATGCCCCGCGATCAGTTCGCCATCGTCGGCGACCATGCAGGGCACCGTCCAGCCGAACTGCGCCATGCTCGCGGCGATCTTGGCCACCTGGTCCGGCCCATGCATCTTGGCATTGCGGGCATAGGGGCGCAGCCGCTCGATCGGCCACGCCTCGATCTCGCTTGGCGCGAAGACAAGGTCCATCTGTGTTCTCTGCTGTGGTGAAGGGCGGGCAGACGCACAGGCGCGACCGAAACGTCGGCAGCAGCATCAGGGTCCGCGATGTCGGGAAAAGCGAAACGCCCGCGAGGTGTCTGCTCGGGGCACTATTCTTCGATGATTGAGAGGTACGTCAAGGGGGCTAGAAATGTCAAAGGGTTTTTTGCAGCTGAATCAACACTTTCCGTGAAAAGCGCCGTGACAGGCCTGCAAGAGGCATTCCGGGGTGGCTTGGTACTGTACCCTAAGGTCTGGAAATTCGCTCGAGTTGGGGGCCATGAGCCCCTGCTGGGGCGCACCCCAGCAAGGGCTGCCCATTCTGGTATTCCATG
>NZ_JBKOTX010000167.1:0-11647 GCF_047086965.1 Roseovarius halophilus (ex Wu et al. 2025)
AAGCAGCCTGTGGGACGTTCTGCCGCTCACCGATGATTTCTCCGGGGCCAGTGGTGCGATCGAATCGCAGGTTCTGCAGAACGGCATCGGCATCGTCACCGGCGTCACGCCGTCCTCGCCCAGCAGGTCCGCTGTCCGCAAACCGTCGGCCAGAACCTGTTCAACGGCCTTTTCGAGGCGCGTGGCATCCTCCCCCTTGTCGAAGGAATACCGCAGCGCCATCGCGAAGCTCAGGATACAGGCGATCGGGTTGGCCTTGCCCTGCCCGGCGATGTCGGGGGCCGAGCCGTGCACCGGCTCGTAGAGCGCCTTCGGGCGGCCATTGGCCATCGGCGCCCCGAGCGAGGCCGACGGCAGCATGCCAAGGCTGCCCGTCAACATCGCCGCCGCGTCCGACAGCAGGTCGCCGAACAGGTTGTCGGTCACGATCACGTCGAACTGCTTGGGCCAGCGGCAAAGCTGCATCGCGCCCGCATCGGCATACATGTGCGACAGCTCGACATCCGGATAATCGTCATCGTGGACTTTCTGCACGACTTCGCGCCAGAGGATGCCCGATTCCATCACGTTGGCCTTTTCCATCGAACACACCTTGCCCGAGCGCTTCCGGGCAAGGTCGAAGGCCGAGCGCGCCACGCGGTCGATCTCGGATTCGGTATAGCGTTGGGTGTTGATACCCACGCGCTCGTTGCCTTCCTCGAAAATGCCGCGCGGCTCCCCAAAATAGATGCCGCTGGTCAGTTCGCGCACGATCATGATGTCGAGCCCGGCAACCACGTCGCGCTTCAGCGACGAGAAGTCGGCCAGCGCATCGAAACACTGCGCGGGGCGCAGGTTGGCGAAAAGGTCCATCTCCTTGCGCAGGCGCAGCAGACCGCGCTCGGGTTTCACGCTGAAATCCAGCTCATCATATTTAGGCCCGCCGACGGCACCGAGCAAGACCGCGTCGACCTCCTGTGCGCGGGCCATCGTGTCATCGTGCAAAGGCGTGCCGTGCGCGTCATAGGCCGCCCCGCCCACAAGATCCTCGGCCACGTCGAAAACCAGACCGCGCGCGGTGCCGAACCAATCGATCACCTTGCGGACCTCGGCCATCACTTCGGGGCCGATTCCGTCGCCGGGCAGGATAAGAAGGGAAGGGTTGGTCATGGTCGCGGTTCCTTCGCTGCGGTATTCAGGGGTGGCAACCGCCTATCCCGATGCCCGGTGCTGGTCAAGAAAGCACGCCGGCGCCGGCCCGCGGCAACCGGGCCGCGGGGCGCGTCACGGCACGGCGATATCCACCCAGACCATCCGGTGCCGGCTGGCCTGCGCGGCCACGTCCCCCGCCGGCGTGCCGCGTGGCGGCCAGTGGATGCCCGCGTCGATCACGCGCAGGTCCGACGACGGCAGCAGGTAATCCACCCGGAACAGGCCCGGCCCCGGCGGCGGCCAGTGCACCGTATCGAGGGCCGGATCGCCCGCCTGTTCGGGCTGCGCGGGCACGGGCGCGGGCCGCCGGGGCAACGGGTCCTGGAGGCGCGGATGCGCCAGCAGGCCGCGAATGCCCGCCTTTCGCCCCTCGCCGTCGACAGGATCGATATTGGCAGCGCCGGCGAGCACGAAGCGGCCCTCGGGTGCCGGGCCAAAGCGCCCGTCAAGGAACAGGGGCCAGAAGCGGAGTTCGTCATGGTTGCGCCGGCCATTGCGGTCTTCCGGGCCGTCGAAGACGGGCGGCGCCGCGTGAAACGCAAGGACGTGGAAGATCCCGCCGGGCAGGTCGAGGGGAACCACCCAGTGCCCGACGCTGGACAGGCGCTGGCGGGCCGCCGCCCGCCTGGACGGGAACGGGGTGCCGTCCTGCCTTGCCGGCATGATCGCCCCCGGCAGATCACGCCACAGCATTCCGGAGAAATCCCTCACCTGATCGCGTGCCACGGGCCAGCGTGACAACAGGGCCATGCCCCCCTGCCCGGCGAACGCGCCGAAGCTCTGCTTGTCGCTTCGCCGGCCGCGACGGCCGTCGCCATCCATGTCAAGACCGGTGGCCACGCCCGCATTCGGGGCCAGCGCAAAGACCTGCGCGTAGCGCGGGCCATCCCGAGCCACGCGGTCGCGCAACGCCCGCAAGGCAACAAGCCCGTGATCGTAATCCACGTTCTGCAAAACCAGTATGTCCGGCGCGACGCGGGCGACCACATCGGCCACCGCGGTCACCTGCGGATCATCGCCGTCGCGGATATCGCGCAGCAGCAGGCCCGGCCCGTCGCGGTCAAGCTCTGCATTGAAGGTGGCGATACGCAGGGTGTCCGCCCTGCCCGGCGCGCAGGCCAGGAGAAAGGCAACGGCCAGCGCTGTCAGACGCGCTGCAAGTTCTGCTCCTGCGCGTTGGCGTAGGCACGCCGGCGCTTTTCCTCGATCATCTCGGCGATGCGGCTCATCGCGATCCCGCGCATCAACATGCTTGCTGGTAGAAAGGCCCATGCGCTCATCGTCCAGATAAGGGTCTGCGGACTCGTGATGTTGATCGGGTCCACGAAATCCGAGGCAGCGCTTACCACCGCCGGTATCAGGAATGGCAGCAAAGCCCCTAACACGACGTTAAGAGCGGCATCCCGCTTGAGCCTGTGCAGGACATCGCCACCGCCCGTCGGATCGAAAAGCGGCAGGTTGATCCAGACATTGAAAGCCCCGTTGCGCGCGGGCCATCCCAGCAGGCGCACGTATGTCAGGAAAATGAACATCGTCAGAAGGGAAACCATGTAGGAGATCCCGGCGGCCGTGCGCACCAGCCAGATGGTTTCGCCAGACGCCTCGGGCGGCATCATCAGCAGGACAAGGCGGACGGGCGAGTAAGGAAAGTCGATCGCCAAGCCCAGCTTGGTACCGAGTGTCTCGATGATCCCGGTCAACGCGGTCGGGTCCGCCTGCCCCCGGCAAATGATCGATAGCAGAAGGACGATCAGGGCAAGCCCGGCAAACTTCAGACGGTTGAACGGCGGGGCGAACCGGAACTCGATGATGCTCGGATAGCGGCCGTGGTACTCGATGAAAATCAGGACGCCGGCAAGGATCGCCATGATGATGACCACCTGCGCGGTGTCTGCCGGGATTTCGGGCAGCATCAAGGACGGCATTGCGATGAGCAACGCGATACAAACCGCGCGCAACAGCGCGCCCGTGACCTGTGAAAACACTGCCTGTTTCCCTTCAACCTGGCCTGGCGCGGTGCGATGCCGCCCCATTGTTCCAACTTGACGCCGCCGATAACGACGACCTGCCTCATTATTGTCCGATTTTTGCCTTTTTTCGGTCCTTGGCTCAAGCATCCCGTTAACGGGACCAAAGGTTTACGGCGATTCGATGGTGGCGGTGGTGCCTGAATGCATCAAAATTGGCACTAGATTTTGGCGACGATCGGGCGCGCCACCACATGTGGTGGCGCGGGCCGACTGGTATACAAGGCGATCAACGCGCCCCCGATCCGGGAAAAGGCATACGCCGTGGAATCATGACGTGGCCGGCCGCGCGGCCACGCCCGGTAACGCGGATCCGCGCCCGCCGCTCAGACCCACGGGCGCGACGCGCTGGCCCCGGCTTCGAACGCGTCGATCGCCGAAGCCTTTTCCATGGTCAGGCCGATATCGTCCAGCCCTTCCAGCAGGCAATGCTTCTTGAACGGGTCCACGTCGAACCGGATCACCTCGCCGTCCGAGGTGGTCACCGTCTGCGCCTCGAGATCCACCTCGATGCGCGCGTTGGCGCCCTTCTCGGCATCGGCCATCAGCACGTCCACCTGTACCTGCGGCAGCGCGATGGGCAAGATGCCGTTCTTGAAGCAGTTGTTGAAGAAGATGTCGGCAAAGCTCGGCGCGATGACGCACCTTATCCCGAAATCCTTGATCGCCCACGGCGCGTGCTCGCGGCTCGACCCGCAGCCGAAATTCTCGCCGGCCACGAGGATCTCGGCCTCGCGGTATTGCGGCTTGTTCAGTACGAAGTCCGGAATCTCGTTGCCGTCGTCGTCGTAGCGCATCTCGTCAAAAAGATTGACGCCCAGCCCCGACCGCTTGATCGTCTTCAGGAACTGCTTGGGGATGATCATGTCGGTATCGACATTGATCAGCGGCAGCGGCGCGGCGATACCGCTGAGTTTTTCGAACTTTTCCATCACATCATCTCCCGCACATCGGTCAGCCGGCCGGTCACCGCCGCGGCGGCGGCCATTTGCGGGCTCATCAGGTGGGTGCGCCCGCCGCGGCCCTGGCGGCCCTCGAAGTTGCGGTTGGACGTGGCGGCGCAGCGCTCGCCCGGGGCCAGCTGGTCGGGGTTCATCGCAAGGCACATGGAGCACCCCGCCAGCCGCCACTCGAACCCCGCATCCTGGAAGATGTCGGCGAGCCCCTCCTCCTCGGCCTGGGCGCGCACGAGGCCCGAGCCCGGCACCACCATGGCGCGCAGCCCGTCCTTGATCTTCTTGCCCTTCAGGATCTCGGCGGCGGCGCGCAGGTCCTCGATCCGGCCATTCGTGCAGGACCCGATGAACACCGTGTCGATCTCGATATCGCTGAGCGGCTTGCCCGCCTCCAGCCCCATGTATTCCAGCGCCCGCGAGGCGGCGCTCACCTTGCCGCCCTCGAACTCGTCGGGCGACGGCACGGCGGCGGTGATCGGCAGGACGTCCTCGGGGCTGGTGCCCCATGTCACTACCGGCGCGATGTCCTCGCCCCGGATCGTCACGACCTTGTCCCAATGCGCGTCATCGTCGGATTGCAGCGTTCTCCACCAGTTCATGGCGGCTTCCCATTGCGCACCCTTGGGCGCGTGGGGACGGCCCTTGATATACTCGAACGTGGTCTCGTCAGGCGCGATCAGACCGGCGCGCGCGCCGCCCTCGATCGCCATGTTGCAGACGGTCATCCGCCCTTCCATGCTGAGCGATCGGATCGCCTCGCCGCAATATTCGATCACGTAGCCGGTCCCGCCGGCGGTCCCGGTATGGCCGATGATCGACAGGGTGATGTCCTTGGCCGTGACCCCCGGGGCCAGCTGGCCGGTGATCTCGACCTTCATGTTCTTCGACTTGGTCTGGATCAGCGTCTGCGTGGCCAGGACGTGCTCCACCTCGGAGGTGCCGATGCCGTGGGCCAGCGCGCCGAACGCGCCGTGCGTCGCCGTGTGGCTGTCGCCGCAGACCACGGTCATGCCCGGCAAGGTCCAGCCCTGTTCGGGGCCGACGATATGCACGATGCCCTGACGGACATCGTTGACCGGGTAGTAATTGATCCCGAAATCGCGGGCATTGGTATCCAGCGCCTCGACCTGGATGCGGCTTTCCTCGTTCTTGATGCCCTGCACGCGGTCGGGTGTCGTGGGCACGTTGTGGTCCGGCACGGCGATGGTGTTTTCCGGCTTGCGCACCGAGCGCCCGGCCATTCGCAGCCCCTCGAAGGCCTGCGGGCTGGTGACTTCGTGCACGAGGTGCCGATCGATATAGAGAAGGGATGTGCCGTCCTCGGCCTCGTGCACGAGATGCGCATCCCAGATTTTGTCATAGAGTGTCTTGGGGGACATGGGTCCTCTCCCGTTTGGCGGTGTGGTCTGAAAGCTCAACAGGAATGGCCGGCACTCATAGCCGGGCCAGCACCGTCATCCTCGCGCCGAAAAAGCGCCAGGGCAGGCGCGCGCGGTCATCCATGTCGAAAATACGGATCATGCATTGCAAATACAGTACCGACCGCCCGCTATCAAGGGCGGCCGGTCAGGCAAGCAATCCGCCGGGTAAGGAAATCACCCGCGGCGGCACGCCCTGGGGCCGGGTCATCGCGTCACGCGAAGCATCACCAAGGCCGGGTCAACCCCGGCCGTGACGGGCTGCAGGCCCGGCGCCCGGGCACCCCCGGCCAGTTTCGTGGCAAAGGAGGTGCCGTCGCCATAGGCCGCGTCGCGGCATAGCAGAAGGTAATCGGCGCCGGTCCGTCGCAGCGCGGCACGCAATTCGCTTTCGCCCCCGTCGAAGGGCAACGCGCCATCCGCCATTGCCGCCGCGCTGCGGTGATAAGGCCCGGCCAGCACGTCATGCGGCGTCGTCAGCAGCAATGGCGGGCCAAGGTTACTGGGGCTGAGGATCACACCGGGCGACAAATCCGCAAGCGTACGCAGGATATCAGCCTCGCGGCAGCTATCCGCGTTGACCATGGCCGCCCGGCCGGCCGCGCTCGCCTGTTTTCGGGCGCCCGAAGACAGCAGGCCGTGCAGCGCCGGCGCCATGAGCGTCAGCGCCAGTGCCGCCAGAAGCGCGGGCGCCGCCGCCGTGCCCCGGCCCGCCTGCCGGATGTGCCACAGCCGGGACAGGGCAAAGCCGGTCAGCAAAGGGATCGCGGCCGCCCCCATCAGAACCAGACGGATCTGGAACAGGCTGCCGATCACGCCCAGCCAGCCTATCAGCAACAGCACACCGACCGGCCGTGCCACCTCGGCGGCCAGCGTGCGACGCATCACGCCGGACAGCCACAGCAGGCTGGCCAGCGCGACACCGCCGAAAGCGGGAAAAACGAAACGGAAGGCCATGCCATCCCCGGCCAGCAAGGGGCCGAGCGCCGGGCGCGCCTCGGTGATCCGGGTGGTGATCAGCGTCTGCACCGCCTCCGGCAGCTCCCCGTACGGACCGGAAAGGCACGGGCCGATCAACGGCATCACCCCCCACACTCCGACCCCGGCAAGCGCCACGGTCACCCCGGCACGCGCCGCGACATTCGACAGCCTCGGCAGGATCAGCGCCACCAGCGCGCATACCAGCGCCCCCATGCCCGCCAGCGCGAGGTAGGGCGGTGACAGCTCATCGCATTGCAGGCGGCCCCAGTCGGCCGGCGGCACCTGCCCGGCAAACAGCAGCGCCCCCGCCCCCGCCAGCGTCAGGCTGAAGCCCATCATCCGCCGGGCCGCGCCGGGGCGGGCCAGCACCGTCCATGCCACCGTGACCAGCCCGGCGAGGGCGACCGTCGGCAACGCTTCCAGCCCCACCGCCAGCGACCCGGCACCGGCCAATCCGCCAAGCGCCCCCATCCGGGCCGGGCGCCCCGGCAAGAGCAGGGTCAGCACCATTGCCGTCGTCAGCAAGATCTGCACGTTATGATGGTCCAGCCGTGCCGGCATGAAATAGGCCTGCCCCGTCGGCGGCCACAGCAGCACCGCCATCACCGCGGCCAGCCCGCCGATCGGGCCCAACAGGCGCCGCCCGGCCAGCCCGGTCATGGCGACCAGCACGAGGTAGAGCAGCGTCGGCCATGCAACGAGCGCCACCTGTTCGGCCACCGTCAGGGGTACCACCTGCGCCAGCGGCCAGATGAATAACGCGATGCCCAGGTCCACGTAGCGAGACCAGTGCAGATCCAGCCCCTCGGGCGGCACCATGCGCGGCTGCACCATGTCGTACCAGCCCTGACCGTTCAGCCAGCCCCGCACCGACAGGAAACGCATGATGTCGTCATTGTCCGAAACCGCCAGCGTATCGAGCGGCGCCGTGCCGAGCACCAGCGCCTTGCCCGTCACCAGAACCATCGCCATCGTCAAGATGATCCGGAAAAGCCGCTGCTCCGCGTCCGTTTCCCGTTTCGATATCATGCCTGCCTCACCCGCGTCTTTCACGCCTTCGCGCCCCTCTCACCATGCCAACCCGGCGCCTTGATGACGCGCCCCGGGCGGAATTGCGGCGTCCGGGGGCGGGCCGGCCGCGCCCGCACGCCATTACCCCGAAGGTGTCATATTTTGGCCGGTTTTACCCTCTTCTATCGCGGGCAACGCCCTGCATCCCGGGCCGGCAGCAAGGAAACCGCAATGAGCGTCATCTTTCCCGCAGCGTTCCAGACGACCGACGCGCAATCCGGCATCGACGCGCTGGAAATCGCCGTGCTGATCCCCTGCCACAACGAGGCCGCGGCGATCGGTACCGTGGTGCGCGACTTCCGCGCCGCGCTGCCGGACGCGCGGATATACGTCTATGACAACAATTCGTCCGACAACACGGCTGCCGTCGCCCGCGCGGCGGGGGCCATCGTTCGCCGCGAGCCGCGACAGGGCAAGGGGCATGTCGTACGCCGCATGTTCGCCGATATCGAGGCCGATATCTATGTCATGGTCGACGGGGATGACACCTACGACGCCAGCCGCGCGCCCGAAATGGTCGGGCACATGGTGGCCGACGGTCTCGACCTCGTGAACGGGGTGCGCGTGGCTGGTAGCGACACGGCCTACCGCCCGGGACACGCGCTCGGCAATCGCGTCCTGTCGGGGCTCGTGGGAACGATATTCGGGCGCGGGACAAGCGACATGCTGTCGGGCTACCGCGTCTTCTCGCGCCGCTTTGTCAAGACATTCCCGATGATGGCGCGCGGCTTCGAGATCGAGACGGAACTGACCGTGCATTCCCTCGAACTCGACATGCCCACGGGCGAAGTGCCGGGCCGGTTCAAGGACCGCGCCGAAGGCTCCGAGAGCAAGCTGAACAGCATCCGCGACGGGCTGCGCATCCTGTCGACCATCAGCAAGCTTCTGAAACAGGAACGTCCGCTGCCCGTCTTCGGCGGGCTGGCCGTGGCCTTCGCGCTGCTGTCGCTGGGCCTCGCCTGGCCTGTCTTCACCGAGTATTTCGCCACCGGCCTCGTCCCGCGCCTGCCAACGGCCGTCCTGTCGGCCAGCATCATGATCCTTGCCTTCCTGCTGGGGGTGGCGGGGCTGATCCTCGATACGGTCACGCGCGGCCGGCAGGAAACCAAGCGAATGCGCTACCTGTCGGTTCCCGGCGTGCTCAGCCGGCTTCAGCCGCGCCCGGGCGTCGATCGGGCCGGCTGAGGCGATGACAGGCATGGCCGGGCAGCAATTCGCGCGCTTCACCGTGGTCGGCGGCATCGGCTTCGCCATCGACGCCGGGGGGCTTGCGCTGTTCATGACGCTGGGCGGCGACCCTTATCTCATGCGTCTGCTCAGCTTCGCGCTGGCCGTCACCGCCACGTGGCTGGGCAACCGGCACTGGACTTTCCGCGGCCACCGCCCGTCAGGCGTGCTGCGCGAATACGCCAGGTATCTCGGGGTGCAGGGGACGGGCGCGGCCGTGAACTATGCCGTCTACGCATGCGCGGTCTGGCTGATGTCGCCCGGGGCGCTCAATGCCGTGCTGGCCCTGGCCTGCGGGTCCGCCGTGGCGCTGGTGGTGAACTATCTGGCGGCGCGGCGTCTGGTTTTCGGAGCGCCGGGCCCGTCGCGGCGCGCGCGCCGCGCCGCTCAATCCGGCGCCAGCATGTAGCCCTCGCCGCGCACCGTCTGAAGGTATCGCGGCTGTTTCGGGTCATCCTCGATCTTGCGCCGCAGCCGCGTGATCTGAACGTCGACCGCGCGTTCCTGTGCCTGTCCCCTGTCGCGGCCAAGATCCTCGACCAGCTTGGCACGGCTCACCGGTTCGCGCAGGTTCTCCGCGAAGATCCGCATCAGCTGCACCTCGGTCGCCGTCAGGCGCACCGGCGCGTCATCGCGGATCAGTTCCGCCCGGTCGATATCGTAGCGCACCTTGCCCATGTGCAGCAGCTTCGGCGCCGCGCCCTCGGGCTGCGCCTCGGGCATCCGGCGCAGGATGGCGTTGATCCGCAACAGGAGTTCCTTGGGCTCGAACGGCTTGGCCAGATAATCATCCGCCCCCGCTTCGAGGCCCTCGATCCGGTTCTCGGTTTCCCCGCGCGCGGTCAGCAAGAGAACGGGCGTGTCCATCCGAAGACGTAGGTCGCGGGTCAACTCCACACCGTCCTCGCCGGGCATCATCACGTCCATCACGATGAGGTCGAATTCCAGCCCCGCGAGCATCCGCCGCGCGTGGGCGGCATCACGCGCCACCGTCACCAGAAAGCCGTTGCGCAGCAAGTACCGGCACAGCAACGCGCGGATTCGTTCGTCGTCATCCACGATCAGCAGATGCGGCACAGGTTCGGTCATTCACCGTGCTCCCGTATCACGTGGTATTGTCGGCGCATCTCGGGATCCATCATCGCCTCCAGAACTTCGCGGAAGCCCGCCACGGCCTCCGGCCCGGCCGCGCGATAGGCTGCACGCATGCGGGCACGCTGCGCATCGCCCAGGCGACGTTCCAGCGCCGCGCCCTCCTCCGTCAGGAAGAGGTTGCGTTCGCGCTTGTCCGACCGGCCGACGCGGCTTTCGACCAGCCCGTCCTCCACCAGCGTGCGCAGCACCCTGTTCAACGACTGCTTGGTCACCCCGAGGATCTCCATGAGATTGTTGACCGTGGTGCCCGGCCGCCGCGCGATGAAATGCAGCGCCCGGTGATGCGCCCGGCCATATGCCATCGTCGCGAGTATCCTGTCGGGATCGGCGGTGAAGCCCCTGTAGGCAAAGAACATCGCCTCGATCCCCTGGCGCAACTGCTCATCGGTTAGAAAAAGCAGGTTTTCGCCACCCTGTCTTTCCGGCATTTTCCCGTTCCGTCCAAGACCTTTTCTTCCGGTGGTCAGGATATGTCAGCTTTATTGACATTCCAAGAGCGGACTGGTAGCGAATCGCAGTTTTTGCGTAATTTTATGTCCGCACCGGACGTATTCCACGCAACAATCACAAATGGCCACAGACCACAAGAAGGAGTGACATGATGGCTGGCTATGATGACCGCGACGGCAAGATCTGGATGGACGGCACCATGATCGACTGGCGCGAGGCCAATGTACACATCCTGACCCATGCGCTGCACTATGCCAGCTCGGTCTTCGAAGGGGAACGCGCCTACGGCGGCACGATATTCCGGAGCCGCGACCATTCCGAGCGGCTCCACTACTCGGCCGGCGAGCTGGATTTCGAGATCCCCTTCACCGTGGACCAGATCGAGGCCGCCAAGGCCGAGGTGCTGGCGGCCAACGGGTTCTCCGACGCCTACGTGCGCGCCGTCGCATGGCGCGGCGCGGGCGAGGACATGGGCGTGGCGAGCGCGCGCAACCCGGTGCGGCTGGCCATCGCGGCGTGGGAGTGGGGCGCCTATTACGGCGATGCCAAGATGAAGGGGGCCAAGCTCGACATCTCCAAGTGGAAACGCCCCAGCCCCGAAACGATCCCCTGTCACGCCAAGGCGGCGGGGCTCTACATGATCTGCACCCTGTCCAAGCACGCGGCCGAGGCCAAGGGCTGCTCGGATGCCATGATGTTTGACTACCGCGGCTACGTGGCCGAAGCCACCGGCGCCAACATCTTTTTCGTCAAGGACGGCGACGTGCACACCCCGACACCCGATTGCTTCCTGAACGGCATCACGCGGCAGACGGTGATCGACATGCTCAAGGATCGCAAGGTCAAGGTGCATGAACGCCATATCATGCCCGAAGAACTGGAAGGCTTCGAACAATGCTGGCTGACCGGCACGGCGGCCGAGGTCACGCCGGTCGGGCAGATCGGCGACTACAACTTCGAGGTCGGCGCGCTGACGCGCGACATCGCCGAGAGCTACGAGAAAATGGTGCGCAGCTGACATCCCACGTGGTAGTTGCCCCGGCCCGCCCCGGCACCGCGGCGGCCCGCCCGCGCCGCCGCATCAGCCCCTCGTCCCGCGCAAGCGGTCTGAACCGGGCGGGATCGCAGGCATTGGGCACCATCCCGATACGATCGGGGGCGACGCCCCTGT
>NZ_JBKOTX010000168.1:0-11599 GCF_047086965.1 Roseovarius halophilus (ex Wu et al. 2025)
GGATTTCTTGTTCATCTTCGCTCCTTGGTGGCTGCGATGAACCAGAAATCCTCCGTTACGAAAACCTCAAATCTGTCCCAAAGGCGCTGACGTCAGACACGTCACGATCGAGAACGTCGCGGCGGCCGACCTGACGCTGGACGACTTCCAGTTCATCTGACACTTGGCCCCTTGCCGGTGATCCGGCTTTGCTGCATTCCGGGCAGCAAGACCCCGTAAGCCGATATGGCGGCCGGAAATCGGCGGCGGGCAGCAAGTTTTACGGCGACCGAGGTCAGACATGAGCACCACGACCCACCACTTCATCGACGTCTCCGACGAAAGCGACATTCCCCTTGGCTACCGCGGGGGCGACAGCCAGCCAAGCAACGTCGAAAGCATGGACCTGTCCATGCAAGAGGGCACCCGGACGGCCCATGTCGTGGCGGATGATCGCCTTTTCATCTACAGCTTGTCGGATGACGGGCAGATCGATTTCGCCGGCGGTTACCCCAACGCCTTCACGCAAGTCGACAACATCCCGCAGGGGGACGTCGCCACGTTCCGGTTCGACGATATGCCGTTCCTCGCGTCGGCGAACAACGGTTTCGAGATGTACAGCCTGACCCCGTCCGGGGAACTGGCCACACGCGCCCTCGCCCGCCCCGACAGCGACCTGCTGATGATCGAGAATGCCCGGTTGATCGCGCACTGGACGAACGCCGACGAAACCGATTTCTTCGCCGTGCCGAGCGCGACGGAAAACGGCATGACGGTGTTTTCCCTCACCGAGTCGCCCGATGCCGATTTCGACAAGGACCCGAACGCGAAATTCTCGGCACTGGCCAGCGGCCGAGTCGACCCGGTGTTCGCACGCGATGTTTACGGGTTTCCCGGGGCCAGCAGCCTACTGACCTACGAATTTCAGGATATCGTCCACGTCAGCGTCTCGGGCCGCGATTTTCTTTACCTGTCAAGCACGCAGGACGCGGCCATCGCCGCGTTCGAACTGGCCGGTCGCACGCTGGGCCAGATCGGACTCACCGTTGCGGACCCGAACGTGCTGCCCGAGCCCTCGGGAAACTCGGTGCTGGCGACACTCGCGGTCGGAGCCGAGGATTTCGTCGTGCACCATGCCGGCGACCAGCTATACATTCATCGGATCGGGGCGGACGGACGGCTTGAAACGGTGCGCGACATGCCGTGGCAGCCCGTGGGCGACCGCGCGGAGATCGAAACGCTCACGCATGATGGCCGCGGCTTCCTGCTGCTGCGGGATGAAGTCGCGGCCGACGCGGGTGGCCTCGCGGTTTACGAGGTGTTTCAGGATGGGACGATGACCAAGGTCGCGCACTTGCAGACGCCGTTTGCCACCCGCCTATCCATGACCGAGACCTACACGGTCGACGACACGCTTTTCGTGCTCGCCGCCGACGCGCTTGGCGACAGCCTCGTGACACTGTCAGTCGATCTTGCCGCGCTGGACCCGGCCGAGACGCTGATCCTCGGCGGCCGGGATGACGACACGCTGGCGGGCGGCATCCGGTCCGAGGAGTTTCTTGCGCGGGCCGGCAACGATGTCGTGGCCGCCGGGCCCGGCGATGACACGATCGCCGCCTCGCACGGTGACGACACGGTTCACGGCGGCGCCGGGGACGACAGGATCGGCGGCGGTCACGGACATGACGTGATCGACGGCGGCGACGGATCCGACACCATCGGTGCCGGCCTTGGCGACGATGATGTCCGGGGCGCGGGCGGTACGGATTTTGCCAATGGCGGGGCCGGACGCGACACCATGGATGGCGGCGCGGGCGCAGATACGGTCGGGGGCGGCCTGCACCACGACATCATCGCGGGACGAACGGGAGATGACAGCCTCGGTGGCGGCCCGGGCCGTGACACGATCACCGGCGGTGACGGCGACGACAGGATGGGCGGCGGCGAAGGCGATGATCGTGTAGACGGCGGCACCGGCCATGATTTCATGGCCGGCGGCGGTCGTGACGACGTACTCAGCGGCGGCTCGGGCCGCGACACGATAAACGGTGGCGACGGCGACGACACGATGTATGGCGGCGCGGATGCCGACGTGTTCGTCTACAATTTCTTCAAGGCCGGGGACAGCGACGTCATCACCGATTTCGATCCCGGTCAGGACGGCCTCATGATCCGCACCCGCGACCCCGACACGGGTGCCGTCATTCTGGCGAACGATGGCGACGGTATCGACGGTTACATCGACGCGCTGAACATCACGGCATCGCCCAAGGGCGCGGTGATGGATGTTGCGGGCCACCGCGTCCTTCTGGAAGACATTGAACCGGCGCAGCTCTCGCCCGCCGAATTCGACTTCGTCTGAGGTGGGAAGGGGCCGCGTCATGGCCGTGCCCGGACGCCCCGTGCCGCCCGGCCGCGGGCCGTGATACGGGCGCCGGAACCGACATTGCGGTCGCATTCACGCCCTTCCCCTTGCCCTTGCCCGCATTATGTTGCACGACGTGGCCCGACAACGACCCTATTCGAAGGACTGCGCAGATGGCTGACGGCAGCATAGACATGAACGCGAAACCGACCGAGGAAATCGCCGTCCGCGAAGTGTTCGGCATCGATACCGACATGATCGTGAAGGGTTTCGCCGACGGTTCCGACCGGGTGCCGGAACACGATTCGACCTACAAGTTCGACCCGGACACGACGCTCGCGATCCTCGCCGGCTTCTCTCACAACCGCCGCGTGATGATCCAGGGCTATCACGGCACGGGCAAATCCACCCATATCGAACAGGTGGCGGCGCGGCTCAACTGGCCCTGCGTGCGGGTCAACCTCGACAGCCATATCAGCCGGATCGACCTGATCGGCAAGGACGCCATCAAGCTGCGCGACGGCAAGCAGGTGACGGAATTCCACGAAGGCATCCTGCCCTGGGCGCTGCGCAACCCCACCGCCATCGTCTTCGACGAATACGACGCCGGCCGCGCCGACGTGATGTTCGTGATCCAGCGGGTGCTGGAGGCCGACGGCAAGCTGACGCTGCTGGACCAGAACGAGGTGATCACGCCGAACCCGTGTTTCCGCCTCTTCGCGACGGCCAACACCGTCGGGCTGGGCGACACGACCGGCCTGTATCACGGCACCCAGCAGATCAACCAGGGCCAGATGGACCGCTGGAGCCTCGTGGCGACGCTCAACTACCTCAGCCATGACGCGGAAACCAATATCGTGCTGGCCAAGAACCCCGTCTTCAACACCGCCGCGGGGCGCCAGACGGTCAGCCAGATGGTAACCGTGGCCGACCTGTCGCGCACTGCCTTCATGAACGGGGAACTGTCCACGGTGATGAGCCCCCGCACGGTGATCGCGTGGGCGCAGAACGCCACGATCTTCCGCGACGTGGGCTACGCCTTCCGCCTGACCTTCCTCAACAAGTGCGACGAGCTTGAACGCCAGACCGTGGCCGAGTTCTATCAGCGCTGCTTTGACGAGGAGCTGCCCGAAAGCGCGGTGAACGTCAGCCTCGGATGACGCGGGCCACCTGCGCCCGGGCGCCGCGCGCCGGCCGCGGGTCGCGGCTGGCAGGCTCTCTCCGGTTCCCGACCGTCTGGAAAGCGATATGAACAAAGCCAACGACAACCCCGCCGATCCGTTCAAGAAGGCGCTGGCCGAAGCCACCAAGGTGATGGCCGACGATTCGGACCTGACGGTCAGCTATTCCGTCGATCCGGCGGGGCTGTCGGGGGAAGCGATGCGCCTGCCCCAGATCAGCCGCCGCATGACACGCGACGAGGTGTTTCAGGCGCGCGGCACGGCCGATGCGCTGGCCCTGCGCCACAAGTATCACGACGCCGGGCTTCACGCCCGCTATACCCCGTCGGGGGAAATGGCCCGCGACCTCTACGAGGCGATGGAAACCGCCCGCTGCGAAGCCGTCGGCGCCCGCGAGATGCCCGGCACCGCCAGCAACATCGACGCCAAGATCGCGGCCGACGCCGAACGGCTGGGCTATGAGCGCATCACCGATCCCGCCGACGCGCCCCTGCCCACCGCCGCCGGCTACATGATCCGGCACCTCGCCACGGGGCGCGACTTGCCGCCGGGGGCGCGCAACGTCATGCAACTGTGGCGCGGTTTCATCGAGGAACAGGCCGGCGGGACGCTGGACGGGCTGGAAGACACGCTGGCCGACCAGGGCGCGTTCGCCCGCTTCGCCCGCAAGGTCATCGAGGATCTGGGCTACGGCGACCAGCTTGGCGACGACCCCGATGCCGAGCCCGAACAGGACGAGGACGAAAGCCAGGAAACCGCCGAGGAAGAGGAACAGCCCGACAGCGCCGGGCAGGATGAAAGTGACGACAGCGACGCCGATGTCGATGCCGAACGCAGCCAGGAGGAGCAGCAGGACGAAACCCAGGCCCAGGTCAGCACCGAGGACATGGCCGACGAGGAAATGGGCGAGGAAACGGAACTGCCCGAGGGCGAGGCCCCGATGGAGCCGCCGGCGCCGCAGCCCGTTTCCGAGGCCGATCCCGCCTATACCGTCTACGACTCGCGCTTCGACGAGGAAATCCGCGCCGAGGACCTGGCCGAGCCCATCGAACGCGAGCGCCTGCGCGCCTATCTTGACCAGCAGCTCGACCCGCTAAAGGGCGCCGTCGGGCGGCTGGCCAACAAGCTGCAGCGCCGCCTGCAGGCGCAGCAGAACCGATCGTGGGAATTCGACCGCGAAGAGGGCATTCTTGACGCGGGCCGGCTGGCCCGCGTGGTCGCCAATCCGACCACGCCGCTCAGCTTCAAGGTCGAGAAGGACACCGAATTCCGCGATACGGTGGTCACGCTGCTGCTGGACAATTCGGGCTCCATGCGCGGCCGGCCGATTTCCATCGCCGCGATCTGCGCCGACGTGCTGGCCCGGACGCTGGAACGCTGCTCCGTCAAGGTCGAGATCCTCGGCTTCACGACCCGCGCGTGGAAAGGCGGGCAAAGCCGCGAGGCATGGCTGCACGAGGGACGCCCCCAGTTGCCCGGCCGCCTGAACGATCTGCGCCACATCATCTACAAGCCCGCCGACGCGCCGATGCGGCGGACGCGCGACAACCTCGGCCTGATGATGAAGGAAGGCTTGCTCAAGGAAAACATCGACGGCGAGGCGCTGGAATGGGCGCATCGCCGCCTGACCGGCCGCCGCGAGGCGCGCAAGATCCTGATGGTGATCTCGGACGGCGCGCCGGTGGACGATTCCACGCTGTCGGTCAACCCGGCCAATTACCTTGAAAAACACCTGCGCGACGTCATCGCGATGGTCGAACGCCGCAGGCAGGTGGAGCTGCTGGCCATCGGCATCGGCCATGACGTGACCCGCTACTACGACCGCGCGGTCACGATCACCGACGCGGATCAGCTTGCCGGGGCGATGACGGAACAGCTTGCCGCGCTGTTCGATCACGATCCGCGCGCCCGGGCGCGCGTCATGGGCATCAAGAAGGCCATTTGAAACGGGCAGGCGGCCCCAGTCGCCGGGCCGCGCGTGTCGGCTGCGGTTGGCTGCCGGGGCGGACCGGCCCGCCCCGGGGGCCGGGCCGAAATCGTGTATTGCGATCCCGGGCCGAAACGGGTTCACATCCCACCACCGCGAGCCAAAGACGGGAAACCGCGCATGTTCCAATCCTTTTCCGAGACGGCCCACCCCGAACAGGGGCCACCGCGGCTGGCCCGCCTGCGCGAGGTCATGGCGGATAGCGGACTCGACGGGTATTTCGTGCCGCGCGCCGACGCGCATCAGGGCGAATACGTGGCCGCGCGCGATGATCGTCTTGCATGGCTCACCGGCTTCACCGGCTCGGCCGGGTTCTGCATCGCGCTGACGGAAACCGCCGGCCTGTTCGTTGACGGGCGGTACCGCGTGCAGGTCAGGGGACAGGTGGACACCGCGCATTTCACGCCGGTCGACTGGCCCGAGGTCAAGCCCGCCGCATGGCTGGCCCGCAACCTGCCGCACGGCGGAACCGTGGGGTTCGATCCGTGGCTGCTCACGCCCGACCAGATCGCCACGATCGAGGCCGGCCTGACCGGCACCGGCATCACGCTGACCCCCGTCGACAACCTGATCGACCGGATCTGGCCCGACCAGCCGCGGCCGCCGTGCGGGCATATCACCGTATATCCCGACGATCTGGCCGGGGAAAGCCACGCGCACAAGCGCGCCCGCCTCGGCGCGGCGCTGCGCGATGCCGGGCACGGGGCCGCCGTGCTCACCCTGCCGGATTCGATCGCGTGGCTGCTCAACATCCGTGGCAGCGATATCCCGCGCAACCCGATCCCGCATGCCTTCGCCATCCTGCGCGATAGCGGCGACGTGGCGCTTTTCACCGATCCGGGCAAGGTCGATGACAGCCTGCGCACGCATCTGGGCGCGGCCGTCACGGTGCACAGTCCCGACGCGTTCCTGCCGGCGCTCGGCACGCTGCGCGGCCCGGTGCGCCTCGACAAGGCCAGCGTGCCCGTCCGCGTGGTTCAGCAACTCGATGCCGCGGGCGTGGCGCATGACTGGGGGGACGACCCCTGCAGCCTGCCCAAGGCGCGCAAGACCTGGGCCGAGATCGCGGGCAGCCGCGCGGCCCACCTCCGCGACGGCGCGGCGCTTTGCGAATTCCTGTGCTGGTTCGACGCGCAGGCCCCCGGCACCATCACCGAGATCGACGTGGTCACCCGCCTCGAAGAGGCAAGGCGCGCCACGGGCAAGTTGCGCGACATCAGCTTTGACACCATCGCGGGCAGTGGCCCGCACGGGGCGCTGGCGCATTACCGCGTGACGGAACAGTCGAACCGGGCACTTCGGGCCGGGGACCTGCTGGTGCTGGACGGGGGCGGGCAGTACCTTGACGGCACCACCGACATCACCCGTACCCTGCCCGTCGGCGCGCCCGGCGCGGACGAGCGCGCCGCCTTCACCCGCGTCCTGCAAGGCATGATCGCCATGAGCCGGGCGCGCTGGCCCCGCGGGCTGGCCGGGCGCGACCTCGACGCGCTGGCGCGCTATCCTCTGTGGCTGGCAGATCAGGATTACGGCCACGGCACGGGACATGGCGTCGGCGTCTATTCCTGCGTGCACGAGGGGCCGCAACGGCTGTCGAGAACGTCGGATGTTCCGCTTGAGCCGGGGATGATCCTGTCGAACGAACCCGGCTATTATCGCGAAGGCGCTTTCGGCATCCGGATCGAGAACCTTCTGGTCGTGACCGAAGCCCAGACCCGGCCCGGCGGCGACGTGACCGGCAAGCTGTGTTTCGACACGATCAGCTTTGCGCCGATCGACCGGCGGCTGATCCGGGCCGACGCGCTGTCGGCGCCCGAGCGCGACTGGCTCAACACCTACCACGCCGCCTGCCGCGACAAGATCGGCCCTCTGCTTTCGGGGCCGGCTCAGCTATGGTTGGCGCAGGCGACCGAACCCTTGTGACATGCGCGTGTCACATGCGACGGGCATGGCAAGGCACAACAAATACAACGAAGGACAGGAGGAGCCGACATGGCCGATATCAGGATTCGCAAGGCGGACGGGACATGGACGGTACGTGCCGGGGGCGCCGTACTGGCCGAAAGCCGCAACGCGCTGGAACTCAGCGAAGACGGGTACCCCGACGTCATCTATTTCCCGCGCGAGGATGTCGCGATGGCCTTCCTCGACGAGAGCGATCACCGCACCCGGTGCGAAAAGAAGGGCGAGGCGCGTTATTTTTCCATCGTGACCAAGAGCCAGACACTGGAAAACGCGGCGTGGAGCTACGAGGACCCGATCGAGGGCATGGACCGCATCAAGGGCCACCTCGCTTTTCACCCCGGTGACCTGCTGGCCGTCGAACGGGTCTGACAAGGGGTCGACCCCGGCCCGGCCTCAGCCGTGAGGGGCGCCCGCCGGCGGCACCAGCTTGCCGGGGTTCATGATGTTGTCCGGGTCGAGGGCGCGCTTGATCGCGCCCATGACGCCCCAGCCGCCGCCGTGCTCGGCCGCCATGTAGCCCATCTTGCCCAGCCCTATCCCGTGCTCGCCGGTGACGGTGCCGCCCAGATCCAGCGACAACTCGGCCAGCCGGCGCGACGCGGCCAGCACGCGCGCCTTCTCGTCCGGGTCGTCGGGGTCGAACAGCAGCGCGGCGTGGAAATTGCCGTCGCCCACATGGCCCACGATGGGCCCGTCGATCCCCGCCGTCGACAGGTCGGCGCGCACGGTCTCGACCGCTTCGGCAAGCCGCGAGATGGGCACGCAGATATCGGTCACCACCGCCCGTGCCCCCGGCCGCGCGGCAAGGATGGCGTGATAGGCGCTGTGGCGCATCGCCCACAGCGCGCGGCGTTCCTCGGGGCGGATGGCCCAGTCGAACCCGGTCCCGCCGTGTTCCGCGGCGATCGCGCCGAATGTCTCGGATTGTTCGGCCACCCCCGCCTCGGACCCGTGGAATTCAAGCAGCAGGTGCGGCCGCTCGGCCAGCGCGGTGCCAGAATAGGCGTTGACCGCGCGCACGCTGTCTTCGTCCACGAACTCGATCCGGGCCATGGGCAGCCCCATCTGGATCGTGTCCATCACCGCCGCCACCGCGCCCTCCACAGACGGGAAGGCGCAGACGGCGCTGGCGATCCCCTCGGGCTGGCCCTGCAGGCGCAGGGTCAGCTCGGTGATCAGGCCCAGCGTGCCCTCGGCCCCCACGAAGAGCGCGGTCAGGTCATACCCGGCAGAGGTCTTGCGCGCCCGCGTGCCAGTGCGGATCACCTCGCCCGTGGCCATCACCACCTCCAGCGCAAGGACGTTGTCGCGCATCGTGCCATAGCGCACTGCCGTCGTGCCGCTCGCGCGGGTCGAGGCCATGCCGCCGAGCGAGGCGTTCGCGCCGGGATCGACCGGGAAGAACAGCCCGGTCGCGCGCAGCTCCTCGTTCAGCGCCTCGCGCGTGACACCGGGCTGCACCGTCACGTCCATGTCCGCCGCGTTCACGGCAAGAACCCGGTTCATGCGGCTGAAATCCACGCTGATCCCGCCCTCGGTGGCCTGCGCCTGCCCCTCCAGCGAGGTGCCGGTTCCCCAGCCCACCACCGGGCAGCCGTGTCGCGCGCAGACGGCGACGATGCGCGACACCTCGGCAGTGCTTTCGGGATAGGCCACCGCGTCGGGCGGCGCGGACGCGAAATGCGACTCGCTCTGACCGTGCAGGTCCAGATCCGACTTGGAGCGCGTCAGCCGTTGGCCTAGAAATTCATGCAATTCGGCGATAGCGTCCTGAATACCCATGGATGGCCCTTCGTCGTTTATGAAAAGGCAACCTAGGCGAAGCGGCCCGGATGTGAAAGGGCCGCCGGCGGAAACGGGACGGTATGGCGACGCCGGACACCTCGATCTGGAGACAGAAACACAAGGCCGTGCGCGACGGGCTGCGCCACGGCTGGCAGGTGCTTCTGACCCGAGGGCCCAGCCAGTTCCAGTTCTGGGTGATCGCCCTGATGATCGGCATCGCCGCCGGGTTCGCGGCGCTCGGTTTCCGCAAGGGGATCGAGGCACTGCAGGGCCTTGCCTACGGCACCAGCGATCCCGACCATATCCACAGTTTCGCGGCTACGCTGCCGTGGTACTGGCTTCTCGTGGTGCCCGTGCTGGGCGGGCTGGCCGTGGGGGTGATCCTGCACCGGTTCACGCCGGATGCACGTGCCCGGTCGGTGGCCGACGTGATCTCGGGTGCGGCTTTGCACGAGGGCCGGGTCGAGGGGCGCGCGGGGCTGGCCTCGGCGGCGGCCTCGCTCATCACGCTGGGCACCGGCGGCTCGTCCGGGCGCGAAGGCCCCGTGGTGCACATGGCCGCCGTCATTTCAAGCTGGGTCAGCGACCGCATCAAGGCAGACGGCATCACCGGGCGGGACCTGCTGGGGTGCGCGGTGGCGGCCGCGGTCTCGGCCTCGTTCAACGCGCCGATCGCCGGCGCGCTCTTCGCGCTCGAGGTCGTGCTGCGCCACTTCGCCGTTCACGCGTTTGCCCCGATCGTCATCGCCTCGGTCGCCGGGACGATCATCAACCGGCTGGAATTCGGCGATGTCACCGAATTCGTCCTGCCGTTGTCCAGCGCGCTGGAATTCTACGTGGAATTGCCGGCCTTCCTGTTGCTGGGGCTGCTCTGCGGGCTGGTGGCGACAGCGCTTATGCACGCGATATTCTTTGCCGAGGACTGGGCGAGCTACGTGCAGATGCGATCGCGCCTGCCGCGCTGGCTGCGCCCTGCCTTGGCCGGCGCGTTGCTGGGCGCGCTGGCCATCGCGTTTCCGCATATCATCGGCGTGGGCTATGAAACGACGTCGGCGGCGCTGACCGGCCAGCTTCTTTTGCACGAGGCGATCGTTTTCGCCGTGCTCAAGGTGGCGGCGGTGGCCATCACCATCGGGGGGCGCATGGGCGGCGGCGTCTTTTCACCCTCGCTGATGGTGGGGGCGCTGACGGGGCTGGCCTTCGGCCTCATCGCCACGGGGATTTTCCCCGAGGTGTCGGGCGCGCACACGCTCTATGCGCTCGCCGGCATGGGGGCGGTGGCGGCGGCGGTGCTGGGCGCGCCCATCTCGACCACCCTGATCGTGTTCGAACTGACCGGCGACTGGCAGACGGGGCTGGCGGTGATGGTGGCGGTGTCGATGTCCACCGCGCTCGCCTCGCGGCTCGTGCGGCGCTCCTTTTTCCTCACGCAGCTGGCCCGGCGGGGCACGCGCATGGCCGCAGGGCCACAGGCCTACCTGCTGGCGATGTTCCGGGTCAGGGCGCTGATGCGAAAGCCGGATCACCCGCGCGCCGCCCCCGAGGCGCGCTGCTGGGACTTGATCGAGGACGGTATCTACATCGACGGCAACGCCACGCTGGAGGCCGCCATGCCGCTGTTCGACAAGGCCACGCTGCCCTACGTGCCGGTCGTGACGCTGGCGGGCGAAGACAGGCCGCCCCGCCTGCTGGGCGCGCTTTTCCACGTTGACGCGCTCAAGGCGTACAACCGCGCGCTGGCCGCCGTGTCCGCCGAGGAACACAGCTAGGCTGCGCGCCTCAGCCCGCGATCAGGGCCTCGGCGGCGGCGCGCGCCTCGTCGGTGATGCGGTCACCCGCAAGCATCCGGGCGATCTCGTCCACCCGGCCGCGATCCGCAAGCGGCGTGACGGTCGACAATGTCGCGCTCTCCGCCACGCGTTTCTCCACGCGCCAGTGATAGGCCCCGCGCGCGGCCACCTGCGGTGAATGCGTCACCGCCAGAACCTGCCCCGTCGCCGCCAGCTGCGCCAGCCGCCGGCCCACGGCATCGGCGGTGGCCCCGCCGACCCCGCGGTCGATCTCGTCGAAGATCATCGTCACGCCCCCGGCAGTGCCCGTCAGGCAGACCTTGAGCGCCAGCAGGAAGCGGCTCAGCTCCCCGCCCGAGGCGATCTTGTTCAGCGGCCCGCCCGGCGCGCCCGGGTTCGTGGCCACCGTGAAGGTCACCGCGTCGCGGCCTTCGGGGCCGGGCTCGGCCGCGTCAAAGACCGTCTCGAACCCGGCGCGCTCCATCTTGAGCGGCGCCAGTTCCGCCATCACGGCCCGGTCAAGGCGCCCGGCCGCGTCCCGGCGCGC
>NZ_JBKOTX010000169.1:0-11580 GCF_047086965.1 Roseovarius halophilus (ex Wu et al. 2025)
CGTTCCTTTTGCTGGTCATCCCCGGGCCTGACCCGGGGATCTCCGGCCAAGAGATCATCCGGTCAAGCCGGATGATGACGCAGGCAACTGGCACCGGGGCGCGCGGCGCGCGCCCCGGCACCTGTCGTCACTTCCAGGACTCGATCAACTCGTCGTACTTGACGGTGACCGGCTCGGGGTCCTCGTTGTCGAGCGCAGGCTTCGGTGCGCCCTCCTGAGCGAGCCAGTACTCGGGGTCGCGCTCCTCGTTCATCGCGGGCCCGATATCACCCTGAACGCCTGCCCGCTCGAGGCGCGCCATGACATCTTCCTGCTGCTCGCACAGCGAGTCGAGGGCCTCTTTCGGGGTCTTGGCGCCGGAGGAGGCGTCGCCGATGTTCTGCCACCACAGTTGAGCGAGGCGCGGATAGTCGGGCACGTTGAAGCCGGTGTCGGTCCAGTTTTCCCGCGCGGGCGAACGGTAGAACTCGACCAGGCCGCCGAGGCGCGGCGCGCGTTCGGTGAAGCTATCGTGCTCGATGCTGCTTTCGCGAATGAAGGTCAGCCCGTAGTGCGACTTCTCCACGTCCACCGTCTTGGAGGCGATGAACTGGGCATAGAGCCAGGCGGCCTGTGCGCGGTCCACGGGCGTGGACTTCATCAGGGTGGCCGAGCCCACGTCCTGATAGCCGACCTTCATGCCCTCTTCCCAGTAGGCGCCGTGCGGGCTGGGAGCGAGGCGCCATTTCGGCGTGCCGTCCTCGTTCATCACCGGCAGGTCCTCGTCGACCAGCGAGGCCACGAAGGTGGTGTAAAGGAACATCTGCTGCGCGATGGCCCCCTGACCCGGAACCGGACCGGCCTCGGAGAAGGTCATGCCGGCGGCTTCCGGCGGTGCGTAGTTTTCCAGCCAATTCTTGTACTTGTCGATGGCATAGACGGCCGCCGGGCTGTTGGTGGCACCGCCGCGGTCCATGCAGGAGCCGACCGGCTGGTAATCGTCGTTGACGCGGATGCCCCATTCGTCGACCGGAACGCCGTTCGGCAGACCCGTGTCGCCCATGCCGGCCATCGACATCCAGGCGTCGGTGAAGCGCCAACCAAGGCTGGGGTGCTTGCGCCCGTAGTCCATGTTGCCATAGACCTCCTGGCCGTCGATCTCGCGGCCGGTGAAGAATTCGGCGATATCCTCGTAGGCTGCCCAGTTCACCGGAACGCCGAGTTCGTAGCCGTATTCCTCTTCGAAATCGGCCATGATCTCGGGATCGGTGAACCAGTCGTGGCGGAACCAGTAGACGTTGGCGAACTGCTGCACGGGCAGCTGGTAGAGCTTGCCGTCAGGTCCGGTGGCCGATGCGGTGCCGATGAAATCGTCGAGGTCAAGGTCCGGGTTGGTGACCGCGGCGCCTTCGCCGTCGACCCAGTCGGTCAGGTTGCGGACCTGCTGATAGCGCCAGTGCGTGCCGATCAGGTCGGCGTCGTTGACATACATGTCATAGACGTTCTCGCCGGTCTGCATCTGCGTCTGCAGGCGTTCGACGACGTCGCCCTCGCCGATCAGGTCATGGGTCACCTCGATCCCCGTGATCGCCGTGAAGGCGGGCGCGAGGACCTGGCTTTCGTATTCATGCGTCGCGATGGTTTCCGAGACGACGTTGATTTCCATGCCCTGATAGGGTTCGGCGGCGTCGATGAACCACTGCATCTCTGCTTCCTGAGCCTCGCGGCTCAGCGCCGAGCGGTCGATATTCTCGTCCAGGAAACCGCGCGCGGCCTCCATGTCGGCCATCGCCTGCCCGGAAAGCGCCATAAGCGCCGCCGTGGCGGTGGTCAGTTTGAACTTGAGGTTCATTTGGTGTCCTCCCTTTGAACCGTTGCGTGAGGGGAATTGTTCGAAACCGGCCCCCTCCTTTTCCGGCCGCGCCAGTGCCCGATCAGACCCAGCGGAAGACCGCGAGGGCGTAAATCAAGCAGACGACGAGGGCATAGGGTTGCTGTGCCCCCATGAGTCCGAGCCAGGCCAGGTTGATGAAGGCCGAGCCCACAAGAGTGATGAAAAGCCGGTCGCCGCGCGTTGTGTCGATCCGCAGGATACCGCGGCGCGGGGTTTCCGGAAACTTGATCGCGAGCACCGAGAAGGTGATCAACAGACCGGCGATGACCATGAAGAAGATCGCCGTCGGCCAGGTCCATGCCATCCATGCCATGTTTCGTCCTCCCTTAGACGCGGCCCAGGGCAAAGCCCTTGGCGATGAAGTTGCGCACGAAATAGATCACCAGGGCGCCGGGCAGGATCGTCAGCACGCCCGCGGCGGCCAGCACGCCCCAGTCGACGCCCGAGGCGCCCACGGTCCGGGTCATCGTGGCGGCGATGGGTTTGGCATCGACGCTGGTCAGGGTGCGCGACAGCAGCAGCTCGACCCAGGAAAACATGAAGCAGAAGAAGGCCGCGACGCCGATCCCGCTGGCGATCAGCGGCATGAAGATCTTCACGAAGAAGCGCCCGAAGCCGTAGCCGTCGATATAGGCGGTCTCGTCGATCTCGCGGGGCACGCCGCGCATGAAGCCTTCGAGGATCCAGACCGCAAGGGGCACGTTGAACAGCGTATGTGCCAAGGCCACCGCGATATGCGTGTCGAACAGGCCGACCGAACTGTAGAGTTGGAAGAACGGCAGGGCAAAGACCGCGGGCGGCGCCATGCGATTGGTCAGCAGCCAGAAAAACAGGTGCTTGTCGCCCATGAAGTGGTAGCGCGAGAAGGCATAGGCCGCCGGCAGCGCCACCGCCAGGCTGATCACCGTGTTCATCGTGACGTAGATGATAGAGTTGATGTAGCCCGTATACCACGCCGGGTCGGTCAGGATGGTGACATAGTTCGCGAAGGTCAGGTCGCGGGGCCACAACGAGAAGGTGCTCAGGATCTCCGAGTTCGTCTTGAAGCTCATGTTGAGCAGCCAGTAGATCGGCAGCATCAGGAAGACGAGGTAGAGGGTCATCACCACGAGGCGACTGTTGATCCGGGGCAGGCCCCTGGGTCGGCTGGATACCTTGGAGGCGGTCATGTCGGTCATGGGTCAGCCCTCCTGCTTATCGAGGTTGGTCATCACGGTGTAGAACACCCAGGAGACGAGAAGGATCACGAGGAAATACATTATCGAGAAGGCGGCGGCGGGGCCGAGGTCGAACTGTCCCAGCGCCATCTTCACGAGGTCGATCGACAAAAGCGTGGTGGAGTTTCCCGGCCCACCGCCAGTGACGACGAAAGGTTCGGTGTAGATCTTGAAGCTGTCCATGAACCGCAACAGGATCGCGATGGTCAGAACGCCAGTCATCTTGGGAAGCTCGATGTAGCGGAACACTTTCCACCGGCTGGCCTGGTCGATCTTGGCCGCCTGGTAATAGGCGTCGGGGATCGACTTGAGCCCGGCGAAGGCCAGCAGCGCCACCAGCGAGGTCCAGTGCCAGACGTCCATGACGATCAGCGTCACCCAGGCGTCCAGCGTGTCCTGCGTGTAGTTGTAATTGATCCCGAGGGCATCCAGCGTGTAGCCCAGCAGGCCGATGTCGGCGCGCCCGAAAATCTGCCAGATGGTGCCGACCACGTTCCACGGGATCAGCAGCGGCAGAGACATCAGCACAAGGCAGACCGAGGACCAGATGCCGCTTTTGGGCATGTTCAGTGCGACAAAGATACCGAGGGGTACCTGGATCGCCAGGATGATGCCCGAGAACATCAATTGACGCCCCAGTGCGTCCCACATCCGGTCCGAGGCCAGCATGTCCTCGAACCAGATCAGGCCCGCCCAGAAGAACTCGTTCTGGCCGAAGGTGTCCTGCACCGAATAGTTGACCACCGTCATCAGCGGGATCACCGCCGAGAAGGCGACCAGGATCAGCACCGGCAACACCAGGAACCATGCCTTTTGATTGACGGTCTTGTTCATCACGCGGCCTCCCCCTGCACCCGCCAGTCGTTGGCGTAGACGTTGACGTGGTCCGCATCGAAGGTGACGCGGTTCAGGTCGGCGCTGACGTGGTCGTCCTCGCCTGCGATGATGTTGATGTCCTGGCCGAAGAAATCCGCGCGGATGATCTTGTGCCGGCCGACATCCTCGACCCGGCGCACCTGCACCGGCAGGCCTTCGGTCTGCGACAGACGCGCGTATTCAGGACGCACGCCGATCTCCACCTTGCCCTCGGGCGGCCGGTAGGCCTGCCCCAGCGGGATGTCCAAACCGTTGACGACAGCGCGGTTGCCCTGAACCTGCGCGGGGATGACATTCATGCCCGGCGAGCCGATGAAATAGCCTACGAAGGTATGTTCGGGCCGTTCGAACAGTTCTTCGGGCGTGCCGATCTGCACCACGCGGCCGTCATACATCACGACCACCTTGTCGGCGAAGGTCAGCGCCTCGGTCTGGTCGTGAGTGACGTAGATCATGGTATGGCCGAAATCGCGGTGCAGGGTCTTGAGCTGCGTGCGCAACTCCCACTTCATGTGCGGGTCGATCACAGTCAGCGGCTCGTCGAACAGCAGCGCGTTGACATCCTCGCGCACCATGCCGCGTCCCAGGCTGATCTTCTGCTTGGCGTCGGCCGTCAGGCCTTGCGCCTTGCGGCGCAGCACGCCCTCCATGCCGATCATGTGGGCGATGTCCTGCACGCGCTGAGCGACGTAACCCTCGTCCCGGCCGCGGTTGCGCAGGGGAAAGGCCAGATTATCCTGAACCGTCATGGTGTCGTAGACCACCGGGAACTGGAACACCTGCGCGATATTGCGTTCCGTCGTGGGGGCATGAGTGACGTCCTCCCCGTCGAACAGGATGCGGCCCTGGCTGGGCTGGAGCAGCCCCGAGATGATGTTCAAAAGCGTGGACTTGCCGCAGCCCGAGGAGCCGAGCAACGCGTAGGCCGCGCCGTCCTCCCAGTCGTGGTTGAGTTCCTTGAGCGCGAAATCCGCCTCCGAGGCCGGGTTCGGCAGATAGGAATGCGCGAGATTGTCGAGCGTGATCTTGGCCATCGGTTCCTCCCTCAGGCAGCGAGCGCATAGGCGGCGGGGGCGACCAAGCTGCCGTCCTCGCCGAAGATGTAAACATGGCGCGGGTCCAGCCAGACGCTCAGCTCCGCGCCCAGCGCCAGCTCATGCACCCCGTGAATCAGACCGACCCAGCGCTCGCCATGGTGATCCAAGTGCACGAAGGTCTCGGACCCGGTCAGCTCGGTCACGCTCAGCGTGGCGCGAAACTCCAACGCGTCGGCGGCATGCTTGCCGATCTCCAGGTGATTGGGCCGGAACCCGGCGGTGTAGCGCCCGTCGGGCAAATCGGCCAGCTTGCCCGTCGCCGCCGCGCTCTGGCCGCCGCCGAACATGATCCGGTCGCCGGTCTTGGAAATGGAAAGAAAATTCATCGGCGGGTCGCTGAACACCCGCGCCGTGGTCGCATCCACGGGCTGGCGATAGACCTCGGGCGTCGGGCCGAACTGGGTGATCCGCCCCTCCCAGAGGGTGGCGACCTTGCCACCCAGCAACAGAGCCTCTTCCGGTTCGGTCGTGGCATAGACGAAGATCGATCCCGCGGCTTCGAATATCTTGGGGATTTCGATGCGCAGTTCCTCGCGCAACTTGTAGTCGAGGTTGGCCAGGGGTTCATCCAGCAGCACCAGCCCGGCGTCCTTGACCAGCGCGCGCGCAAGGGCGCAGCGTTGTTGCTGGCCACCCGACAGTTCTAGCGGCTTGCGCTCCAGCATCGGGGTCAGCTGCATCAGTTCGGCGGTCTCGCGCACCCGGCGGTCGATCTCGGCGCGGTCCATGCCCAGCAGCCGCATGGGCGAGGCAACGTTGTCGTAGACGGTCATCGAGGGGTAGTTGATGAATTGCTGATAAACCATCGCGACCTTGCGGTCTTGCACGCGCATGCCGGTCACGTCCTCGCCGCGCCAGTAGACCCGGCCGCTGTTGGGCGCGTCGAGCCCGGCCATCAGCCGCATCAGCGAGGTCTTGCCCGACAGGGTTGGCCCCAGCAGCACGTTCATCGTACCCTGTTCCAGCGTCATGTCCGTGCGGTGGATGTGGGTCTGCCCCTCCACGCTCTTGGTCACGCCCTTCAGTTCAAGCGTCATGCCCCTCTCCTCCTCATTCCGCGGCATCCGCGCGGATCGTGTTCTCGGACATCCAGTCCTCCAGCGCGGCAACCTGCGCCTGGTCGAGCCGCAGCCCCAGCTTGTTGCGCCGCCAGATCACGTCCTGGGCGGTGCGGGCGTATTCGCGGGTCATCAGCCAGCGGACCTCGGCCTCGGTCAGGGTCGCGCCGAAGTCCCGGCCCAGCGCGTCCACCCCTTGCGCCGCGCCCAGGATCTCGCGCGCCTCGGTGCCGTAGGCGCGCACCAGTCGCAGCGCCCAGTCGCGTGTCAGGAAAGGGTAGTCGCGGCACAGTCCCGTCACAAGATCCTCGACGCCATCGACCGGGAAATCCCCGCCGGGCAAGGGCACTCCCGCCGTCCAGGGCCCTTTCGACACGGGCAAATGCCCGCCGATCTTCTCCAGCGCGGCCTCGGCCAGCCGCCGGTAGGTGGTGATCTTGCCGCCGAAGACATTGAGCATCGGCGCCCCGCCCGCGGCCTCGACCTTGAGCGTGTAGTCCCGCGTCGCCGCCGTCGCGCTGCTGGCCCCGTCATCATGCAGCGGGCGGACGCCGGAATAGGTCCAGACAATGTCCTCCTCGCCCAGCTCCTGCTCGAAGTAGTTGTTGGCAAAATCCAGCAGGTAGCGGCGTTCGTCCGGCGTGCACTCGGGCTTGACCGACGGGTCCTCGTGTTCGGCGTCGGTCGTGCCGATCAGGGTGAAGTCACGCTCGTAGGGGATGGCGAAGATGATCCGCCCATCGGTGCCCTGGAAGAAATAGCACTTGTCGTGGTCATAGAGCTTGCGGGTCACGATGTGACTGCCGCGCACCAGGCGCACGCCGTCGCTGGAATTGAGCCGCACCCGCGTCTGGATGACGTCGCCCACCCAGGGGCCGGCGGCGTTGACCAGCATCCGCGCGCGGTGCGTCGTGGTCGCGCCGGTCTCGGTGTCGCGCGTCTCGATGCGCCAGAGATCACCGTCACGCGCCGCGCTGACAACCTCGGTCCGGGTGCGGATGCGGGTGCCACGCGCCTCGGCGTCGCGGGCGTTGAGCACGACCAGCCGGGAATCCTCGACCCAGCAGTCGGAGTATTCATAGGCCTTGGCGAAGCGGTCCTGCAGCGGGGCGCCCTCGGGGGCCGTCGTCAGGTCCAGCGTCGTGGTGCCCGGCAGGATCTTGCGGCCGCCCAGGTGATCATAAAGAAACAGCCCCAGTCGGATCAGCCAGGCCGGACGCCGCCCGTTCATCCAGGGCATGACCACGGACAGCAGCTTCGAGGTCGGAGTCTCGGTGTCGAAGCGCATGTCCTTGTGATAGGGCAGCACGAAACGCATCGGCCAGCTGATGTGCGGCATCGCGCGCAGCAGTGTCTCGCGCTCGATCAGGGCCTCGCGGACAAGGCGGAACTCGAAGAACTCCAGGTAGCGCAGTCCGCCGTGAAACAGCTTGGTGGACGACGAGGAGGTCGCCGCCGCCAGGTCGTCGCGCTCGGCAAGCGTGACCGACAGCCCCCGTCCAGCCGCATCGCGTGCGATACCACACCCATTGATACCGCCACCAATGATAAAAAGATCCGTGACCTCGTTCTCCGAGCGGGTTTCCAAAGGGGCCTCCTCCAAACGGCTCGCATCCTCCATGCGCGTCGTGAAACGAACCTGTGATGAAATGCACTACGACGCAACTGTTTTGTTTTCGCAATTCTTCGTTTTTGTTATTTTTATGTTATGACAGCAACTTAACAGCCCGCCACCGGCGCGCCAAAAGGTCGCGGGGCGCGGCGGAGTGGCTCTCTGGACACTGACGCGCGGCGTTTGATTCTACTTACCGCGGGTCACGGCTCCGACAAACGCGGCGCGACCAATCGCCCCGTCACACCCCGTGCGGCGCGCAGCAAGAGCATCCGGCGCACCATCGAGTACGAATGCCAACCCGATGCCCGGGTCCGAATGCGTCCGTTTTCACGACAAACACCCCCCGGCGCCTTTGCGTTCGCAGCACGGCGCGCCTAAGAAGACGTCATGACCAACGCGCTCGCGACATGGCTGTTGCTGCTTGTGGCCGGGCTCCTGGCCTTCGATCACGTCGCGCAGGACTCCGAGGCAACCGTCTTTCTGGGCCGCAAGTTCATGGAATTGCTGCACTACGTCGCTTTCTGGCGCTAACCCTCCGATGCCGCGGCCACACTGGCGGGTTGACCTTTGACCAAAAAAGCGGATGTTAGCGCCAACAGCGGCGCGCGCCGCTTCACGCCAATCCAGACGGAGGGCCATTCCATGTCAGTCAAAGTCGCCATCAACGGATTCGGCCGCATCGGCCGCAACGTGCTGCGTTCGATCATCGAGTCGGGCCGCACCGATATCGAGGTCGTCGCCATCAACGACCTCGGTCCGGTCGAGACCAATGCCCACCTGCTGCAGTTCGACAGCGTCCACGGCCGGTTCCCGGTCGAGGTCAGCCATACCGACAACAGCATCGACGTGGGCCGCGGCCCCATCGCCGTCACCGCCATCCGCAACCCCGCCGAGCTGCCCTGGTCCGATGTCGATGTCGTTCTCGAATGCACCGGCATCTTCACCTCAAAGGAGGCCTGCCAGGCCCACCTGGAAACCGGGGCCAAGCGCGTTCTGATCTCCGCCCCGGGCAAGGGCGCGGACAAGACCATCGTCTACGGTGTGAACCATGATCAACTGGGCCCCGAGGATATCGTCGTCTCCAATGCCTCCTGCACCACCAACTGCCTGTCGCCGGTGGCCTCGGTGCTTCATGACGAGATCGGCATCGTCAAGGGCTTCATGACCACGATCCACAGCTATACCGGCGATCAGCCGGCGCTGGACACCATGCACAAGGATCTCTACCGCGCCCGCGCCGCCGCGCTGTCCATGATCCCCACCTCGACCGGCGCGGCCAAGGCCGTGGGGTTGGTCCTGCCCGATCTCGACGGCAAGCTCGACGGCGTCGCGATCCGCGTGCCCACGCCCAATGTCTCGGTCGTGGACCTCACTTTCGAGGCCGCCCGCGACACCACCATCGAAGAGATCAACGCCGCCATCCGCACCGCCGCCGACGGCCACCTCAAGGGTGTGCTGGGCTACACCGACAAGCCGCTGGTCAGCATTGATTTCAACCACGACCCGCATTCGAGCGTCTTCCACACCGACCAGACCAAGGTCATGGACGGCGGCATGGTGCGCATCCTGTCGTGGTATGACAACGAATGGGGCTTCTCCAACCGCATGGCCGACACCGCCGTGGAGATGGGCAAGCACCTCTGACATCCGCGGCTCCGCCCGGTTCTGAAAGCCGCCCCCGGGGGCGGCTTTTTCGTGTCGACCTCCGAGGGTCATGCAGCAGATGCAAGCCCGTTAGCGCAAACCATCAGTGGTGCTGCGGTGCAGCATCCCTATATGAAGGGGCAACAGACACGCAAACATCCACCCCCAAGGAGACTGACATGACCGCTTTCGCGACCCTCCGCACGGCCCTCAGGAAACGCGCCGCCTATGCCCGCACCAAGCGCGAGCTGGCCAATGTGCCCCGCGAGATCGCCCTCGAAGATCTGGGCTTCTACACCGGCGATGCCGACAAGATCGCCCGCAAGGCCGTCTACGGCTGACGGCCCCTTCATCTTGGCCAATAAACTCGAATGACCCCGGCGGCACAGACCCCTCGCCGGGGTTTTGGTGTCGCGCCTCCTCCCGCGCCCACAAGACCTGCGCGGCGCAGCCGCTCCGCTGGATCAGCCCAGCCTGTCGCGCAGCGCGGCCTCGATGGCGGGCGAGACGAATTTCGACACGTCCCCGCCCAGCCGCGCGATTTCCTTGACCAGCTTCGACGCGATGGCCTGGTGCTTGGCGTCGGCCATCAGGAAAACCGTCTCCACGCGGTCGTCCAGCGCCCGGTTCATGCCCACCATCTGGTATTCATATTCGAAATCAGCCACCGCGCGCAGCCCGCGCAGGATGATCTGCGCGCCCACGTCATTGGCACAGTCGATCAGCAGGTTCTCGAAAGGATGGGCGATGATCTCGGTGCCGGTTTCCCCCGATAGCGTGGCACATTCCGCCTCGATCATGGCCACACGCTCTTCCAGGGTGAAGAGCGGCCCCTTGTCACGGTTGATGGCCACCCCGATCACCAGCCGGTCCACCAGGGTACAGGCCCGGCGAATTATGTCCACATGCCCACGCGTGACCGGGTCGAAGGTGCCAGGGTAAAGGCCGATGCGCATTGCGGGTCCTCTCAGGCTGCCGTTTTGCGGCGCAGGCAACAAGACCGCGCGGGGGAATGCAAGCGGCTTCGGGTCGGCTCCGGGCCTCAGTGGCCCATGATCATGCCTTCCAGCGCGTCCTTCTCCATCGCCAGTTCGGCGAGGCGCGCCTTGACCACGTCCCCGATCGAGATCAATCCGATCATCCGGCCGTCCTCCATGACCGGCAGGTGGCGAAAGCGTCCCTCGGTCATGCGCGACAGCACCGCGTCGGAACTGTCGCCGGGGGTGCAGGTGACCGGGTCACGGGTCATGACCTCGCCCACCGTTTTGGACAGGCATTCGGGCCCCTGGCGGCCGATCTCGCGGACGATGTCGCGTTCCGACAGGATGCCCGTCGGCGTGATCCCGTCGTCGTCGCTGATCACCATGGTCCCGATCCGGCGGTCGGACATGATCGCGGCAGCGTCCTTGGTCAGGGCGTCGCTGCGCAGCGTCAGCACCCCGTCCACGGCCTTGGAGGAAAGAATTTGTTGCACGAGCATGGCTTGTCCTTCCATCTTTTCCTCAGCGTCCCCGCAGGAGGCCGCGCTGTCAAGCGACCATGCGTTCCAGCCGCGCCACCTCGGCCCGGATGCCACCCGCCAGCGCCTCTGCCAGCCGGTTGAGCCGGTCCGAGCGGCGGTCCGAGGCATGGCGCACCAGGTAGAAGCTGCGCGACAGGCTGACCGCCTCGGTCAGCACCCGCGCCACCTCGGGCACGAAGGGCAGCGCGAAGTCGTGCACGATTCCCACGCCTCCCCCCGCGCGCAGCAGTTGCGCCTGCACCGCCACCGAGTTCGAGGCCAGATGCACGCCGCCCGCGGCCAGGTCGCCGAGGTAGTCCAGTTCCTTGTCGAAGATCATGTCGGGGATGTAGCCCACCACGGGCCGCCCCCGCAGATCGTCCAGCGCCGCGATGCTGCGCGCGGTTTCACAATGGGCGGCAAGAT
Source organism: Roseovarius halophilus (ex Wu et al. 2025) (assembly GCF_047086965.1). Taxonomy (NCBI): domain Bacteria; kingdom Pseudomonadati; phylum Pseudomonadota; class Alphaproteobacteria; order Rhodobacterales; family Roseobacteraceae; genus Roseovarius; species Roseovarius halophilus (ex Wu et al. 2025). The sequence goes on from NZ_JBKOTX010000169.1 coordinate 11,308, forward strand.
GCAGCCGATAGGCGGTGATGCGCTGCACGGTCAGCCGCCCCGCCTCGGGGGGCGAGACGGTGATCGCCATGTCCGCCTCGCGCCGTGACAGGTTGACCACCCGCGGCAGGGCCAGGATCTGGATTTCCAGGTCGGGGTTGTCGGCCTGCAGGGCGGCACAGACCTGCGGCAGCACGTAGTTGGCACAGCCGTCGGGCGCCCCGATGCGGACCTGCCCGGTCAGGCCGCCGCCCGCGCCCTGCCCCTCGTCGGCAGCCAGCGCCAGCGCCGCCT
>NZ_JBKOTX010000170.1:0-11537 GCF_047086965.1 Roseovarius halophilus (ex Wu et al. 2025)
CCGCGCGGGGCGGCCTCGGGGTTGAAGCGGCGCGCGGCGGGTATGGTTTCGAAACTGACCATCAGGCTGCGCCCGGCATCGAGCCGCACCGCCAGGTCGCGCCCGCCCAGGCTCTCGCACCGGCCAAGCGCGTTGCCCAGTTCCGCGACGCGCGCATGCCACTGGCCGGGGGCGCGCCCATCCAGTTGCAGGTCAAACAGGGTGTCGTGATCGGCCATACGTCCTCGCCGGGTCTGCGCGATGTCGCAGGCCCCCCTGCGAACCATAAGCTCTATATGCGGCCAGAATTTGCAAGACCCGGGGCCTTTCTGGCGACGGGCCGGGCGAGACGCCTAGAAAAACGCCTGCAGGCCGGTCTGCGCCCGCCCCAGGATCAGGGCGTGGACATCGTGGGTGCCCTCGTAGGTGTTTACCGTCTCCAGGTTGATCATGTGGCGAATCACGTCGTATTCGCCGGAAATGCCGTTGCCGCCATGCATGTCGCGGGCCTGGCGGGCGACATCCAGCGCCTTGCCGCAATTGTTGCGCTTCATCAGGCTGATGCCCTCGGGCGCGGCCTGGCCCGTATCCATCAGGCGGCCCAGTTGAAGCGCGCCCTGCAGGCCCAGTGCGATCTCGGCCTGCATGTCGGCCAGTTTCTTCTGGAACAGCTGGGTCTGTGCCAGGGGCCGCCCGAACTGCTGGCGGTCAAGCCCATATTGGCGGGCCGCGTGCCAGCAGGCCTCGGCCGCGCCCATGACCCCCCAGCTGATGCCGTAGCGCGCCCGGTTCAGGCAGCCGAAGGGCCCCTTGAGCCCCTCGACCCCGGGCAGCAGCGCCTCTTCGCCCACCTCGACGCCGTCCATGACGATCTCGCCGGTGACCGAGGCGCGCAGGCTCAGCTTGCCCTCGATTTTCGGCGCCGACAGGCCGGGCATACCCGCCTCAAGCACAAAGCCGCGGATCTTGCCGTCATGCGCCTCGGACCTGGCCCAGACGATGAAGACATCCGCCAGCGGGCTGTTGGAGATCCAGGTCTTGGCCCCGGTCAGACGATAGCCGGTGTCCGTCTTCTCGGCCCGGGTCTTCATGCCCGCCGGGTCGCTGCCCGCCTCGGGTTCGGTCAGCCCGAAACAGCCGATCAGGTCGCCGCTGGCCAGGCGCGGCAGGAACTTCTGCTTCTGGGCCGCGCTGCCATAGGCATGGATCGGATACATCACCAGGCTGGACTGCACCGACATCATCGACCGGTAGCCCGAATCGACCCGCTCGATTTCCCGCGCGATCAGGCCGTAGGTCACGTAACCCGCGCCCAACCCGCCATGCTCCTCGGGGATGGTGACGCCCAGCAGACCGGCCGCGCCCATGGCGCGAAAGACGGCGGGGTCGGCGGCTTCCATGGCGTAGGCGTCGCGCACCCGGGGCTGCAATTCCGCCTCGGCGAAGGCCTGTGCCGCGTCGCGCAACATGCGTTCGTCCTCATTCAGCTGGTGTTCCAGCCGAAGGGGGTCGGACCAGTCGAAGGGGCCGAGGTCGGGGCCGAAGCCGGGTGCCTTGGGATCGTTCATGCGGGTCTCCTGCCGTGCGGGACATGGCCTAGCGCGTCGGGCCGGGCGGGGCAATGCGTCGCTTGACCCCGGCCCCGCACCATGCAGCATGGACCCCAAGGAGGCGCCATGGAAAGCATAGACGAGGTGCAATCGGCCCTGGCCGCGCAGGATTACGTTTGCAGCCGCGCCCTGGCGACGGTGGTGTTCCTGGCGCTCAAACTGGGGCGGCCGCTGTTCCTGGAAGGCGAGGCGGGCACCGGCAAGACCGAGATCGCCCGGGCCATCGCAGCCGCGCTGGGCCGCGACATGATCCGCCTGCAATGCTACGAGGGGCTGGATGCGGCCTCGGCGGTCTATGAATGGAACTTTCCCGCCCAGATGGTCGCCATCCGCGCCGCCGAGGCCGAGGGCAGCGCCGACCGGCAGGTGCTGCAACGGTCCTTGTTTTCGGGGGATTTCTTGATCGAACGCCCGTTGCTGCAAGCCATGCGGCCGCATGAGGCCGGCCCGCCGGTGCTTCTGATCGACGAGATCGACCGGACCGATGAACCCTTCGAGGCCTTCCTGCTCGAAGCGCTGTCAGAGTTCCAGGTGACGATTCCCGAACTGGGCACGATCAAGGCCCCCGCGCCGCCCATCGTCATCCTGACCTCGAACCGCACGCGCGAGGTGCACGACGCGCTCAAGCGGCGCTGCCTCTATCACTGGGTCGATTACCCCGGCTTCGCGCGCGAGATGGACATCCTGCAGGCCCGCGCCCCCGAGGCGACCGAGGCGCTGAGCCGCGAGATCGTCGCCTTCGTCCAGCGACTGCGCCGCGAGGACCTGTTCAAGCGCCCCGGCGTGGCCGAGACGATCGACTGGGCCAAGTGCCTGCTGGCGCTGGATACCATCGACCTGTCGCCCCAGGTCATCGCCGACACGCTGGGCGCGGTGCTGAAATACCAGGACGACATTGCCCGCCTCGAAGGCACCGAGGCGAAACGCCTGCTCGACGAGGCCCGTGCCGACCTGTCCCCTGCGTGATGCATCTTCTGGCCGTAAATATCCCGGGGGGTCGCTATTGTCGCGCCATTGGTCCGAGAGACAATGGCGAGGGGCAGAGCCGCGGACATCCGTGATGCCGGACCATCCCCCCCTAGACCTTCCCGCGGACGGCAAGCTGGCGCGCAACATCACCCATTTCGCCCGCGCGCTGCGCCGCGCGGGGCTGCCGGTGGGGCCGGGGCGGGTGATCGACGCGGTGCGCGCCGTGCAGGTGGCGGGCTTCACCGAGAAACAGGATTTCTACTGGACGCTGCAGGCCTGTTTCTGTTCGCGCCCCGAGCACGCCCGCGTTTTCGGGCAGGTCTTCCGGCTCTATTGGCGCGATCCGCAATTCCTTGACCACATGATGTCCATGATGCTGCCCGCCATTCGCGGTGTGCAAGAGGAAGAGCTGGCCCGACCGGCCGAGAAACGCGCGGCCGAGGCCCTGCTCGACGGGATCGAACCGGACCGGCCCGAGCCGGAGAACACCCCCGAGGAAAGCCTGGTCGAGATTGACGCCTCGGCCACGCTCTCGCCCGAGGAACGGCTGCGGCGCCTCGATTTCGAACAGATGAGCACGCAGGAAATGGCGCAGGCCCGCCGGATGCTGGCGCGGTTGACCCTGCCGGTGCGCCCGGTGAAATCGCGCCGCACACAGGCCCTGGCAGGGCCGATGCCCGACTGGCGCCGCACCATGCGGCGGGCGATGCGCCAGGGCGGCGAGGTCCGCGCCTTCGAGACCCGTCGCCGCCGCATCCGCTATCCCAACCTGGTGGTGCTATGTGACATTTCCGGGTCGATGTCGCAGTATTCCCGCGCCGTGCTGCATTTCGTCCATGCCGTCAGCAATGCCCGCGGGCAGGGCTGGGCCAGGGTCCATGCCTTCACCTTCGGCACACGGCTGACCAATATCACCCGGCACATGCGCGCCCGCGATGTGGACGACGCCCTGGCCCGCGCCGGGGCCGAGGCGCAGGACTGGGAGGGCGGTACCCGCATCGCCGCCTGCCTGCACGATTTCAACCGCGACTGGTCGCGCCGGGTGCTGGGGCAGGGAGCGGTGGTGCTGCTGATCACCGACGGGCTGGACCGCGACCCCGAGGGCGCGCTGGGCCGCGAGACCGAACGCCTCGGCCTGTCCTGCCGACGGCTGATCTGGCTCAACCCGCTGCTGCGCTGGGCAGAGTTCGCGCCCCGCGCCCGCGGCATCCGGCAGATGCTGCCGCATGTCCACAGTTTCCGCGCGGGCCACAACATCGCCGCGCTGGAGGGGCTGGCCGCGGCCCTGTCCGATCCGGATGAGACCGGAGAGAAACGCCGCCTTATGCAGATGATCTGAGCCGCGCTCTGGTCATTGCCGGCCGGGGAGCCTACCTGTGGGCTTTCACGACAAGGACCCCGGATGCGCCCCTCTACCCAACCTGATGCAAGCCCCGGCGACCCGCCCATCGAGGGCTGGAACGTTGTGCTGCGCGTGGCGCCCTATCTCTGGCCGGCGGACAAGCCCTGGGTAAAGCGCCGCGTGGTCTTCGCATTGATCGCGCTTGTCGCCTCCAAGTTGGTCGCCGTGGTGGGGCCGATGCTCTACAAGCTGGTGGTGGATACCCTGTCGGGGGACGGGGGCGACGCCATGCTGCTGGCGCTGGGGGCCGTGGGGCTGACCGTTGCCTATGGCATGGCGCGGCTGATGACCAACGGCTTTCAGCAGCTGCGCGACGTGATCTTCGCCAAGGTGGGCCAGCGCGCCCTGCGGCAACTGGCGCTGGAGACCTTCACCCATATCCACCGCCTGTCCATGCGCTATCACATCACCCGCAAGACAGGCGGGCTGAGCCGCATCATCGAACGCGGCGTCAAGGGCGTGGATTTCCTGCTGCGTTTTCTGCTGTTCAGCATCGGGCCGCTGCTCCTGGAACTGCTGATGATCGCGGTGATCCTGTGGTGGCACTTCGGGTTCAGCTACCTGGGCGTGGTGGCCGTGACCATCGCCATCTACATCTTCTTCACCTTCAAGGTGACCGAGTGGCGCGTGCGCATCCGCAAGGAGATGAACGCCCAGGACACCGACGCAAACCAGAAGGCCATCGACAGCCTGCTGAACTTCGAGACCGTCAAGTATTTCGGCGCCGAACAACGCGAGGCGGGCCGCTACGACGGGGCCATGGCGCTCTACGAGACGGCGGCGCTCAGGACCGCCTATACCCTGGGCCTGCTGAACTTCGGGCAGGCCTTCGTGATCACCACCGGGCTGGTGCTGGTCATGGTCATGGCCGCCTTCGGGGTGCAGAACGGCACGCTGACCACGGGCGATTTCGTCATGGTCAATGCCTACATGATCCAGATCACCATGCCGCTGAACTTCCTGGGCTCGGTCTACCGCGAGATCCGCCAGGCCATGGTGGACATGGCCGAAATGTTCGACCTGTTGGAACAGCCCCCCGATGTGGCCGACCGGCCCGGCGCGACCGTGCTGCAGGTGAATGATGGCGAGGTGACCTTCGACACCGTGACCTTCGGCTATGACGCACGGCCGATCCTGCGCGGGGTCTCGTTGTCGGTGGGGGCGGGGCAGACCGTGGCGCTGGTGGGGTCGTCCGGGTCGGGCAAATCCACCATCGGGCGCCTGCTGTTCCGGTTCTACGATGTCTCGGGCGGGGCGATCCGCATCGACGGGCAGGACATCCGGGATGTGACCCAGGACAGCCTGCATGACGCCATCGGCGTGGTGCCGCAGGACACGGTGCTGTTCAACGACACGATCCGCTACAACATCGCCTATGGCCTGGAGGGCGCGCGCGAGGACGAGGTCGTGGCCGCGGCCCGGTCGGCCAAGATCCACGATTTCATCATGAGCCTGCCCGAGGGCTATGACACCCAGGTGGGCGAGCGCGGCCTGAAGCTGTCGGGCGGCGAGAAACAGCGCGTGGGCATCGCCCGGACCCTGCTGAAGAACCCGCCGATCCTGCTGCTGGACGAGGCCACCAGCGCGCTGGACACCGACACCGAGCGCGAGATCCAGTCCGAGCTGCGGGCCATGAGCGAGGGCCGCACGGTGCTGACCATCGCGCACCGGCTGTCGACCATCGCCGATGCCGACCGGATCGTGGTGCTGGAAAAGGGCGAGGTGGTCGAGACCGGCACCCACGAGGTGCTGCTGGAGCGGTCCGGGCGCTATGCCCAGCTCTGGGCGCGGCAACAGTCCGACGACGAGGCGGCCTGACCCGGACCGGCGGGTCGACCGCTGCTTGCCGGGGCCTGCGCCCCGCCAAGGACGCCCCGCCCGCCGACCCGGGGCGCGCCGAAGAAACCCCGTCTTGACAGGGCACTGCCCGGCGACGCCCTTCTGCGGGCGAGGTCTGCACGGAAGGGGGGCGCCGGGCTGACCGGCCCCCCGCTTTTGTCACAGTTGCTCATCCAGGAACGCCATGAAGGCGTCCCAGCTGCCCTTGTCGGCGGCCAGGTCATAGTCCCGCGAGCCCCAGACAGTGAAGGAGTGACGCGCCCCGCCGTAAAGCCGTGCATCGTGTTCGACACCGGCGTCGAGCATTTCACCGACGACCTGCGCCAGGTCGGCCGGGCCGGAGACCGGGTCTGCCGTCCCATGCAAGAGCAGGACAGGGGCCGTCGTCATCGCATAGTCTTGACCCTCGGGCGTTCCCAGCCCGCCGTGGAAGGACACGAACCCGTCGACCTCCATTCCGGACCGCGCCGCTTCGAGGGTCGCGGCCCCGCCGAAGCAGTAGCCCATCAAAATGATGTCGTCGCCCACGCCCTCCAACTCGGTTGCGGCCGCGAGGGAGCCCCACAGCCTGGCGCGAAAGAGGTCCCGATCGGCGTAGAGCGCGCCCGACCGGGCCTGGTTTTCCTCCATGTTGGTTGGCCGGTTGTCCTTGCCGTAGACGTCGATGGCCACGGCCGTGTAGCCCTGTGCGGCCAGCATGTCGGCGCGTTGTTTTTCGTAGTCGGTCAGCCCGTCCCAATCGTGTACGATCAGGATCGTCCCCCCGGTTTCGGGCAGGTCGGTGTTGCGGGCGACATACCCCTCGACGACCGTCCCATCGACTTCGTAGTCGAAAGCCTGCCCTGTGAGGTCAGCGGCTGCGGGCTGTGCGACGGCAACGCCGAGGACAAGAGTGCCTGCAAGTTTGCGAATCATGGAAACTTCCCGGTTTTCCCTGCGTGGCGACATAGCGCGTCCTGCCAGGATTCAATGATCCGCGGTGTCGGACGTTTCGCAGGCCTGCCAACCGGGCTGGCACATGGACCGCACACCCGCCGGCCCGCCGGGCTATTCCGCCGCGCGCAGGGGCGGCGGGGTGGCCTGGACCACGGGGTCGGATTCGGGGGTCGTGAAACTGTCGAAGTCCGACCACTGTATTTCCGGCACCTTCGTGCGCCGCGCCTCGCGCTCCAGCGCCCAGTCGCGGGCCAGCCGGCTGCCGCGGCCCGCGCCCAGCTTGGCCAGCCCCTGCGCGGCCCAGCGGGCATAGGTGGTCACCCAGACCCGCAGCGCCAGCATCGAGGGCGTGAAGACCAGCGTCAGCAAGGTCGCGATGCCAAGGCCGAAGACCACCGCCGTGGCCAGCTGTTTCCACCACAGTGCCGTGGGGCTGTCGATCGAATAGCCACCGCCGAAGAAATCGAGGCTGATGCCGAACATCATCGGCGAGAGCCCCGCCATGGTGGTGGTCGTGGTCAGCAGCACCGGGCGGATGCGATCCTCTGCGGTGCGGGTGATCGCCTCCGAGCGCGGCATGTATTTCTCGTATTCCTGATAGGTATCGATCAACACGATGTTGTTGTTCACGACTATGCCCGCAAGGGCCACGATGCCGGTGCCCGTCATGATGATCGAGAAGGCCTGGTCCATGACCAGCATCCCGATCAGCACGCCGGTGGTGGACAGGATCACCGCCAGCAGGACCAGCGTCGCGTTGTAGAAGCTGTTGAACTGCGCCAGAAGGATGATGAACATCAGCCCCAGCGCCCCGGCAAAGGCGGTTTGCAGGAACTCCTGGCTTTCGGCCTGATCCTGCTGGTCGCCGGTCCAGGACCAGCTGACCCCCTCGGGCAGGGGGTTTTCGGTTTCCAGCCCGTTGGTGAGCGTAGCGATGCGTTCGTTGCCGTTGATGATCTCGGGGCGTGCGGTCCCGTCGTCCAGGGCCGTCTGCACCGCCGAGAGCGTGTCGGCCGCCTCCAATGACACCGGCGCGTAGGCGGTGCCATCGGTGGTTTCCACCGTCCGGGAGGCCGCGGCGGTGCCCCCCTCGGCCAGTTCGCGGAAGGTGCCCAGGGTGGTGGTCCCGCCGTCGGCGTCATCGGTGACAAATTGCACCATGCCCTCGGCCACGCCGGCCTTTACGTCGAAATAGCGGTCCTGGTCGACCCGGTCGATCTGGGCGAGCTTCTCGACCGGTTGGCGGGTGACGAAGTTGGACAGCGGGATCAGCCCGTCGGGGGTGCGCACGCGCAGGCTGTCGAGCGTGGACAGGACGCGGTCCTCGCGCGGCAGGCGCACGCGGATCTCGATTTCCTCGTCGCTGCCGCGGGGGGTGTAGGTGTCCAGTAGCAGGCCACGGGTGACAAGCTGCACCATGCCACCCACCGTGGCCACGTCCGCACCGTACCGTCCGGCCGCCTCGTTGTCGACGTTGACCTCCCAGTCGATGCCGGGCAGGGGGCGGCTGTCCTCGATCTGGGTGAGGCCGAGGGTCTGATCGAACCGGTCGCGGGCAATGGACGCGGCCTGCTTGAGCGTGTCCCAATCGCCGCCGGTCAGGCGCAGTTGCACGGGCTTGGAACTGGCCGGCCCGCGCGAGAGGTTGAGGATCTCGGCCCGTACACCGGGCATCTGGTCGAGCTTGGCCTGGATGTCGTCCATGACCACGTCCCCGTCGAGCTGCGCCAGGGGCACGTCGTTCTCGCGGGCGTAGTCCGGGCGGTCCTCCCAGGGGATCATCTCGATCTGGAGCTGGCCGATGGTGTCGCGCGGGCCTTCGCCGCCGCCCGTGTTCTGGTTCAGCCCGCCTTCGCCCGCGAAGGCAAAGACCGTGTCAACGCCGGGCTGGTCCAGCACGATCCGCTCGGCCCGGGCGACGAGATCGTCCTTTTCCTCGATCGACAGGTTGCCGCGGGCCTGGACGTAGACGATGGCCTGTTCGGGTTCACTGTCGGTGAAGAACTCGACGCCGTTGTTGTTGGCACCGAAATACATAAAGGTCCAGGCCACGAAGGTGCCGATGGCCGCGATCGCGACAATGGGCATCACCGGGTTGCCCGAGATGATATGGATCAGGTGCCCGAAGGGGCTGCGCCGATAGCCGGCCCGGATGCGCCGTGGCGCGCGGGTGATCCTGGCCGAACTCACCGTCACGGCCAGTGCCACGCAGGACAGCAGGAACAGCACGATCCCCGGCAGCGAGGCGACCAGCCCGTCGGTCTGCACGGCCTGGCCCCCGAAATAGCCGGGGTTCAACGTCAGCATGGCCCCTGCATAGGCCAGCAGGACTGCCGGAACCACCAGCGCGGCGCGGAGAACCCAGGGCAGGCGGGCGCGCAGCGCGTCGGACCAGTGCCCAAAGAGACGGCTCATGCGGCCCGTCACGCCGCCCATGACCGGCAGGTAGATCAGCGCGACGATCAGCGAGGCCGTCAGCACGAAGATGATCGTCACCGGCAGCAGCCCCATGAATTCGCCCGCCACGCCGGGCCAGAACAGCATGGGCAGGAAGGCGCAGAGCGTGGTGGCGGTGGAGCTGATGATGGGCCAGAACATCCGCTTGGCGGCCTCGACATAGGCATGCATCGGGCCGGTGCCCTCGGAGATGCGCTTGTCGGCATATTCCACCACCACGATGGCGCCATCGACGAGGATGCCCACGGCCAGGATCAGCCCGAACATCACGATGTTGGAAATGGTCACGTCGAGCACCGCAAAGAGCGCGAAGCACAGCAGGAAGGAGGTCGGGATGGCAAAGCCCACCAGCAGGGCCGGGCGGATGCCCAGGGCGGCCAGCACGACGATCATGACCAGCGCGATGGCGGTCAGCACCGAGCCTTCCAGCTGGCTGACCATGGAGGCCACGACACGGCTCTGGTCGTTGGAATAGCCGACCTCCACCGCCTGGCGCAGGTCCTCGGGCCATTCGGCGACGGCGGCATCGACGGTCTCGCGCACCTCGGCCGCCGTGTCGATCAGGTTGAAGCCCTTGCCCTTGACCACCTGCAGCGCAACGGTGGTGGTGCCATTGAACCGCGCGGTGCTGACCCGGTCCTCGAAGGTGGGGCGGATCTCGGCCAGATCGCCAAGGGTGACGACGCGGTCGCCGTTGGTGCGCACGGGCAGGGAATAGACATCGCGGGCCTCGTCGAACGACGAGGGCACCTTGACCGAGAAATCCCCCCGTTCGCTGCTGACCTCACCCGCGGCGACCAGCATGTTGTTCTGCTGAACCGTGTTGATCAAGTCATTGGCGGTGACGTTGTAGCTTTCGAGTTTGAGCGGGTCGATCACGACTTCGAGCATTTCCTCGCGCTGGCCGGTCAGCTGCGCCTCGAGCACGGCGTCGATGCCCTCGACCTCGTCCTGCAGGCCCTCGGCCACGTCGATCAGGGTGCGCTCGGGCACCTCGCCGGTCAGGTTGACAATGAGGATCGGGAATTCCGAAAAGTTGATCTCGTTGATCGAATATTGGTCGGCCCCATCGGGAAACTGGCCCTCGGCGCTGTTCATGGCGTCGCGGACATCGGCCATGGTGCGGGACTTGTCCCAGCCGAATTCGAACTCCAGCGCCGCCCCGGCATAGCCTTCGGCGGCGGTGGTAGACATGGTGTCGAGCCCGTCGATATCCTGAAGCTCGGACTCCATGGGCTTGACCAGCAGGGTCTCGGCGTCCTCGGCCGAGATGCCGGGGAAGGGGACCGACACGAAGAGCGCCGGGATCTCGATATCCGGCTCGCCTTCCTTGGGCAGGCCGACGTAGGACGCGCCCCCCGCAACCAGCGAGAGCACGATGAAGGCCAGGATCATGCGGGCGTGGTTGGCTGCCCAGTCGACGATTCCGGTCATCCGCCGGCCTCCCTGTCGGTGGGCGCAACGGGCACGCCGTCGCGAACGTATTCCTGGCCGACGACGATCACGTCCACGCTGTCGGGCAGGCCCGTGACCCGAACGCCCTCGGGGGTGTCGCGCAGAACGGTCACGGGGCGGAAGCGGGCGATGTCCTCGCCGTCCACCACGCGCACGCCGATGTCGCCGTCGTCGTTGAGCGTGAGCGCGGAAGCCGGCAGCAGATGCGCCGAGCGTCCCTCGGCCCCGATGAGAATCTCGGCGGTCTGGCCGTCACTGATCTCCAGGTCGGGGTTGGGCACCTCGACCTCGACGCGGAACGTCCGGGTGGCCTCGTCGGCCGAGCGCGACAGGAAGGTCACCGGCCCCCTGACCCTCTGGCCGCTGCTGAGTTCGGCGCCCGCCATCGCGCCGGTCTTGACCTTCGCAACATCGGCCTCGGGGACGAAACCGACCAGCTTGATTGGGTCCAGCTGTATGATGGTGGCGCAGGGGCTGCCGGGCTGCATCAGGCTGCCCAATTCGGCGGTGTCGCTTTCCAGCAAGCCCTCGAAGGGCGCGGTGATGGTCAGACGTTCCAGTTCGCGTTCGGCGGCGGCCACGGCGGCCTGGGCGGACTGGATGCCGGCGCGCGCTGCCTCGACCCCCGCGTTGGCCCCCTCGATACTGGCCTCGGCGCTGGAGATGCCCGCCTGTGCCCCTTCGACAGCGGCCTCGGCCGAGGTCAGCCCGGCACGGGCCGAGGCCAGCGCGGCGTCGGCATTGGCAACCCGGGTGTCCGAGGCAAAGCCCTGTTCGGACAGGCGCTGCGCGGCGTTCTGGTTGATGCGGGCCTCGTTCAGACGGGCGCGGGCCTCTTCCAGGCGCGACCGGGATTCGGTCAGGCGCGCGGCGGCCTCGGCGCGCCGGGC
>NZ_JBKOTX010000171.1:0-11478 GCF_047086965.1 Roseovarius halophilus (ex Wu et al. 2025)
CGGGCGGGTCCACGTTCACCGTCTGCGGCTGGCGGTCTCGTGGCGGCCGCACGACCGGGCCAAGTTCCTCCCACGCTTGCGCCATGGCCGCGGCCCGGCGCGCCGCGCTGGAGTCGCTGATCGCCGATCTTGAGAACGCCAATACCGCCGCCGACGATCGCATCGCCCGGCTTGAATCCGAAACCGAAAACGCCGAGGCGCGCATATCCGAGCTTGAACAGGCCCGCCTGGCCGAGGCTGCCGCCGCCGAGGCCCTGCGCGAACGGTTGGAGAACGCGGATGCGGAACTGACGGCCATGACCCTGGCGCTGGAGGAACAGCGCCGAGAGGCCGAGGAAACCCTGACCCTGCTTGCCGCCGCCGAGGCCGCCCGCGACGAGTTGGACCAGAATCTCGCCAATGCCTTGCTGGCCAAGCAGCAGGCCGAGGACGCCCTGGCCGAAGCCCAAGGCAACACCGCGGCCATCGACGAGCGCCTGGCCGCTGCCCTGTCGCAACTGGAACAAACCGAAGGGAGCCTGGCGCAGACCCGGGCGCAACTGTCCGAGACAGAAGAGGACCTGTCGCAGTCGCAGGGGCAGCTTGCCCAGACCCAAAGAGACCTGTCCGAGACCCGGGCGCAACTGTCCGAAGCGGAAAGCCAACTGGCCCAATCCCAAGCGGCCCGCGAGGAAATCGCCGCCCGGCTGACGGCGGCGCTGGCCGCACAGGACCAGACCGAGACCGAGCTGGACGCCGCGCGCAGTGCCCTCGACGAGGCCCTGGCGCAACAGGACACCGAACTTGCCCAAATCGAGGAACAGCTCGCCGCCGCCGTGCTGGCAAGGCAACAGGCGGAAACCGACCGGCAAGACCTGCAAGCCCGCCTGGCCGAGGCCCTGCTGGCCGCGCAGGAGGCCGACGCCGCGGCCCAGGAGGCCGCCGCGGACCGCGCCAGCCTGGAAGAGCGCCTGACCCAGGCTCTGGCCGCCCAGGCCGAGGCCGAAGAAACCGCCGCCACCCAAGCCCGCCGCGAGGCCGCGCTTCTGGCCCAGGCCAACCGCGAACTGGCCGAGGAAGAGGCCCTGTCGGCGGAAAGTCAGCGCCGGATCACCGCGTTGAACGAGCAGGTGGCCACCCTGCGCAATGAACTGGGCCGCTTGCAGAATCTGCTCGAGGTCGCCGAGGACGCCGAGGCGGACTCGCAGCTGCAGATCGAATCCCTGACCCAGGACCTCAACAGCGCCGTCATCCGCGCCCTGGCCGCCGAACGCCGTGCCCGCGCCCTCGAAGAGGCCGAGGCCGAACGGTTGGCTGCCGAGGCCGAGGAGCTGGAGAAATTCCGCTCGGACTTCTTCGGCCAGGTCCGGCAGGCAATCGAGGGCCGCGCGGGCGTGCGCATCGAAGGCGACCGTTTCGTGTTTTCCTCGGAGGTGCTCTTCGAGCCGGGCGAGGCAGACCTGTCACCCGATGGCGAGCGCGAGATCGCCGAGGTGGCCGGGCTGCTGCGCGACATCGCCGCCGAAATCCCGCAGGGGATCGACTGGATTATCCGGGTGGACGGACATACCGACAACGTCCCGCTGTCGGGCGACGGCGAATACGCCGACAACTGGGAACTCAGCCAGGCCCGCGCTCTGTCCGTCGTGCGCTACATGACGGATTTCCTCGGCATCCCGCCCGACCGTCTGGCCGCGAACGGCTTTGGCCAGTATCAGCCCATCGCCGAGGGCGACAGCGACGCTGCCCGTGCCCAAAACCGCCGGATCGAGCTGAAACTGACCGAACGCTAGCCCTTGCGCAGGGGCGCGCGGCCGAAGTCGGGCGCCTCGGTATCCTGACCGGCCTCGATGATGCCGCGGCGGATGGTCCGGGTGCGGGTAAAATAGTCGTGCAGCATCTCGCCGTCGCCCTGCCGGATCGCCCGTTGCAGGGCGAAGAGTTCCTCGGTGAAGCGGCCCAGGATTTCCAGCGTCGCGTCCTTGTTCGTCAAGAAGACATCGCGCCACATGGTCGGGTCGCTGGCGGCGATGCGGGTGAAATCCCGGAACCCGGCGGCGGAATACTTGATGACCTCTCTGTCGGTGACGCGGCGCAGGTCGTCTGCCACGCCAACCATGGTATAGGCGATCAGGTGCGGCGTGTGCGAGGTGACGGCCAGCACCAGATCGTGATGATCCGCGTCCATCTCGTCGGTGCTCGACCCCAGCCCCTGCCAAAAGCGGTGCAGCCGCGCGGTGGCCTCGGGGGTGGCCCCGTCGGGGACAAGAATGCACCAGCGGTTGTCGAAAAGCTCGGCAAAGCCCGACCGGGGGCCGGACTGTTCCGTGCCCGCCAGCGGGTGGGCGGGGACGAACTGCACGCCATCGGGCAGATGCGGCGCGACCGCCTCGATCACCGCGCGCTTGACCGAGCCAACGTCGCTGACCGTGGCCCCGGGCTTTAGCACGGGTCCGATCTCTTGCATCACCGCCCCCATGGCGCCGACCGGCACGCAAAGCACCACGAGATCGGCATCCTGCACCGCCTCGGCGGCGCTGTCGCAGACGCGGTCACACAGGCCGATCTCGCGCGCCGTGGCACGGGTTTCCGGCGAGCGCGCGTATCCGGTAACCTCGCCCGCCAGCCCGGCGCGCCGAATCCCCCAGAACATGGACGAGGCGATCAGCCCCAGCCCGATCAGCGCAACCTTGTCGTATTCCTGCGCCATTACGCGCCCTTTCGCCAGTCTTGCAGGGCCGCGATCAGGTGGCCGGTCTGTGCGGTATCGCCAACGGTCATGCGCAGACCTTCGGGAAAGCCGTAGCCGGGAACGCGGCGGACGATGATGCCGGCATCAAGCAGCGCCTGATGCGCCCTGCCCGCCTCGGCCGCGTCGGCAAAGCGCGCCAGCACGAAGTTCGTGTGGCTGTCGTCGCAGGCGATCCCCAACTGGCGCAGGGCCCCGGTCAGGCGCGCGCGTTGTTCGCTGTTCAGGACCACGCAACGCGCGGCCCAGTCTGGATCACGCAGGGCCGCTTCGGCCGCGGCCAATTGCACACCGGACAGGTTGAAGGGCTGGCGGATGCGCGTCAGCACCTCGATCAGGGACTTTGGCCCGTAGCCGAAGCCGATGCGCAGCCCGCCCAGCCCGTAGAGCTTGGAAAAGGTGCGGGTCATGATGACGTTGTCGCGGCCGCGCACAAGCGCCGCGCCCCCGTCATGCCCCTCGGCATATTCGATGTAGGCACAGTCAAGCACGAGGATGACATGCCCGGGCAGCCCGTCGGCGAGCCGGGTCAACTCCTCGACCGGCAGGATCGTGCCCGTGGGATTGCCGGGATTGGTCAGCATGACGACGCGGGTCCGGTCAGTTACGGCGGCGAGGATGGCGTCGATATCGACCACGCGGTCCCGTTCCGGCACCTTGACCGGCGTGGCCCCCGCCATGTGCGCCAGGATCGGATACATGGAAAACCCGTGCGCGGTATGGATGATCTCGTCGCCTGGCCCGGTGAAGGCCTGGCAGACGAATTGCAGCACCTCGTCCGAGCCAACGCCGCAGATCACGCGGTCGGCCTCGAAGCCATGCACCTCGGCAATGGCCGCGCGCAGGTCAGCGTGGTCTGTCGGCGGGTAGAGATGCGCCGTTTGCGCAGCCTGCGCGATGGCCGCGACGGCGGCGGGCGGCGGGCCGAGCGGATTCTCGTTCGACGACAGCTTGAGCACGTCAGTCCGCCCGGCGATGGCCGATTGGCCCCCGACGTAAGGCGCGATTTCCATAATGCCGGGCTGGGGCGCGATCTTGGTCATCCGGGTCTCCTTGTGAGTGGTTTTAGCGCCGCTGCGGGGGGACGACCACCCGCAAATGCAAAGGGCCGCGGCGGTATCCCGACGCGGCCCCGGCACGAAACAAGGTGTCGATCAGTTCTGCGCGTAGAATTCGATGACGAGGTTCGGTTCCATGATGACCGGATAGGGTACATCCGACAGGCCGGGGGTGCGCGTGAAGGTCGCGGTCAGCTTGGAATGGTCAACGTCGATGTAATCGGGCACGTCGCGTTCGGGCAGTTGCGTGGCCTCAAGCACGACGGCCAGTTGCTTGGACTTGTCGCGGACCTCGACGACATCGCCTTCCTTGACGCGATAGGAGGGGATGTTGACCTTCTTGCCGTTCACGCGGACATGGCCGTGGTTCACGAACTGGCGCGCGGCGAAGATGGTCGCGACGAACTTGGCGCGGTAGACCATGGCGTCGAGGCGGCGCTCCAGCAGGCCGATGAGGATTTCACCGGTGTCGCCGCGCAGGCGCTCGGCCTCGGCGAAGATGCGGCGGAACTGCTTTTCGGTCAGGTCGCCGTAGTAACCCTTGAGCTTCTGCTTGGCGCGCAGCTGCAGACCGAAGTCGGACACCTTGCCCTTGCGGCGCTGGCCGTGCTGGCCGGGGCCGTATTCGCGGCGGTTCACGGGCGACTTGGGGCGGCCCCAGATGTTCTCGCCCATGCGGCGGTCGATCTTGTACTTGGCAGTCGTGCGTTTGGTCACGGCTGATCTCCTTCGTTCAGGTTGCGAAGGGCGTTGTCCTCCTTCCCGGTCTATCCGGGACGACAGGTTTCCCCTTGCGGGGTCCACCAACACCAATAAGCGGGGCGCATACGCGCGCCGGGCGGGGCTGTCAACCGCCATCGCGCACACACCGGCCAGCCTGTCAGGTGCAGATGCCCTGGATGCTGATCCAGTCGCCATCCGACAGCAGCAGCGGGGCCTCGCGGCCCGCCATCGGGTCTGCCTCGATCAGGGCCAGCGTACTTTCGCCGGTGATGTCGCGAGCATAGGCGTAGGGCGTGCTGGGCACCTGCGCGGCATCGAAGAACGCGATCAGCCGGTCGGTGTCCAAAGCGGCGGGCCGACGCGTCAGCAGGGCCTCGGCATAGCCGCGCAGCGCCTCGGACGGCAGATCGCCGGTGGTCAGCAACTTCACCGTGGCGCCCAGCCCGGCATGCTCCAGCACGGCGACCAGCGGGTCCTCGGCCTGGCCCCGGCCCAGCGCGGCCAGAACGTGGCCGGCCACCGCCGCCGGGTCTTCGGTGTCCTCGACCAGGTCGCGGGTCATGACGATCAGACCGCCGGGCAGGTAGAGCGCCCGGTCCGGACCATCCGGCACGATGACGATCTGCCCGCCCGCCTCGGGGCCCAGCACCCGTTCATGCAACCGCGCCAAGGCGTCGGTGCCCAGCGGCGTGCGGCAGCTTGGCCCGGTCAGCCGCTCGATATGGCCCAGAAGCCCGGCACCGATCTCGGCCCGCTTGACCGACGGGACCACCGATTGCGCCTGCCGCACCAGCGCGCCGGGCAGCCAGAAGACCGCCAGGGCCACCAGCGCCAGCGCCACGGCCGCAAGCCCGAGGTTGCGCAACCGCCCGGGACGGGGCCGGGCCCGCAGGATGGTCTTGCGCACCTTCTCGATGGCGTCGATCATTACGGCGTCGGCGATCTCGAGCGTCTCGTTGCCCTCGGGGTCGGGGCTGAACAGTGCCGGACGTTCGCCGGGATTGATCCGCGCGATGGCCGGCAGCGACCAATGCGCCAGCGCCCGCCCGGCGCTGTCGGTGATCACGAGGGTGGCATCGCCGAACGTCAGGATCACTTCGCGCCGCTGATCCTGCGGATCGGCGCGCCAGAGGCCTTCGCTCTCCAGCCGTGCGAATTCCTTGAGTGCGGTCATCTGCGGGGCCTGCCCTGCCACCTTGATTGGCGGCAGGATAGGGCAGATCGCGCCGCGATGCTACTTGAAGTGATTGCGCAGCTCGAACTTCTGGATCTTGCCGGTCGAGGTCTTGGGCAAGTCCCGGAAGACCACCTTCTTGGGCCGCTTGAACCCGGCCAGCCGGTCGCGGGAAAAGGCGATCAGGTCTTCCTCGGTGCAGGCATGGCCATCCTTCATCTCGACGAAGGCGCAGGGAACCTCGCCCCATTTGTCGTCCGGCATGGCGACCACGGCACAAAGCAGAACGTCGGGATGATGCATAAGCGCACCCTCGACCTCGACCGAGCTGATGTTCTCACCGCCCGAAATGATGATGTCCTTGGACCGGTCGGCGATCTTCATGTAGCCGTCGGGATGCTGGTAGGCGATGTCGCCCGAGTGGAAATAGCCCCCCTTGAAGGCCTCTTGCGTGGCCGTGGGGTTCTTGAAGTAGCCCTTCATCACCCCGTTGCCGCGGAACATGATCTCGCCCAGGGTCGCGCCGTCCATGGGGACCTGGTCCATGCTGTCGGGGTCCATGACGGTGGTGTGCTCGATCACCGGCATGCCGACGCCGGTGCGGCCCTTGATCTCGTAGCGTTCGTCCTCGGGCAGGTCGTCCCATTCCTCTTGCCAGAGGCACTCGTTGGCCGGGCCGTAGGTCTCGGTCAGCCCGTAGACCTGGGTGACGTGAAAGCCCAGCGGCTCGATCGCCTTGAGCGTGGCAACGGGGGGCGGGGCCCCGGCGGTGAAGACCTCGACCAGGTGGTCGAAGGGGCGGCGTTCGTCGTCGCGGGCGTTGATCAGGGTGTTGAGCACGATGGGTGCGCCGCCGAAATGGGTCACGCCCTCATCGGCGATGGCGTCGTAGATGCTGGCGGCGGTCACGTCGCGGCAGCAGACCACGGTGCCGCCCAGCACCGGCATCATCCAAGTGTGACACCAGCCGTTGCAATGGAACAGCGGCACGATGGTCAGGTACCGCGGATAGAGCGTCAGCCGCCAGGACACCACCTGCGCCATGGCGTTCAGATAGGCGCCGCGATGGTGATAGACCACGCCCTTGGGCCGCCCCGTCGTGCCGGAGGTGTAATTGAGCGCGATCGACTCCCATTCATCCTCGGGCATGATCCAGTCGAAATCGGCATCGCCCGTGGCGATCATGTCCTCGTAGGTCATGGCGTCCGAAACGGCATGGACACCGGCCTGATCGTCGGGCGCCTCGATCATCGTGGGGGCCGGGCCTTCCATGCGCTCCAGGGCGGCGGCCAGCGTGGGCATGAACTGCGAATCGCAGATCACCACGCGCGCGCCGCCGTGGTCGAGGATATAGGCAACCGTATCGGCATCGAGCCGGGTGTTGATCGCATTGAGGACCGCGCCACAGGCCGGCACGGCGAAATGCGTTTCCGCCGCCGGAGCCACGTTGGGCAGGATGGTGGAGACAACGTCGCCCGGTGCCACGCCCAACTTGGCCAGCCCCGAGGCCAGACGGGTGATCCGGTCGTGATACTGGGCATAGCTGCGGCGGATGCTGCCATAGACCAGCGCCTCGCGCTCGGGCCAGATCGAGACCGCGCGGCGCAGGAAGGACAGCGGCGTAAGCGGCGCGTAATTGGCCGCGCATTTTTCCAGCCCGGTCTCGTCGGAAAGCCATCCCATGTGATCTGTCCTTCTACTGATCCTCGCTCTCAGCGGACTATGCTGCGACCGCGCCGTCAAGGCAAAGGGTGTTAGCCCTAACGTGGTCGGATCCATTGCGAAAATCCGTTCCCTGCCGCCGCGAACCGCCGTATCCTTGTCACCATGATCCTGTCGCGCGGCCGCCGCTACATCTTTGTGCATATCCCCAAGACAGGCGGCACCTCCATGGCGCTGGCGCTGGAGGACCGTGCCATGGCCGATGACGTGCTGGTGGGCGACACGCCCAAGGCCCGGCGGCGGCGCAAGCGCCTGAGGGGCATCCCGACCGCCGGGCGGCTGTGGAAGCATTCGACCCTCGCCGAGGCCGAGGGGCTGATCACCCGCGAGGAGATGGCCGAGCTCTTCACCTTCACCCTTGTCCGCAACCCCTGGGACCGGTTGGTCAGCTATTACCACTGGCTGCGGCACCAGACATTCGACCACCCGCAGGTGGCCCTCGCGCAGGCCCTGCCCTTTTCGGCGTTCCTGCATCATGCGACGACCGAGCGCGCGATCCGCTCCACACCCTACCGCCGCTACATGACGGATGGCGCGGGGCGGGAGCACTGCGATCTCTACTTAAGGCTGGAGTATTGGGCCGACGATTCGGCCCCGTTGCGGGCCCATCTGGGCTTCGACCTGGCCTTGCCGCACAGCAACCCCTCGGACCGGGCGCCGGACTGGCGCGGGTATTACACCGACGACGACGCGGCCCGCGTGGCCCAGCTTTGCGCCGAGGACATCGCGCGTTTCGGCTACGGCTTCGACGACGGGGCGTGACGCGCCCGCCAAATCCCTTCCGACCCGCCCGCGTGCAAAGGCCGCGGGGCACGATGACCGGCTACTCGGCCGCGACCGGCCTCTCAGAGGGCCGCCCGATATCGGACAGCGCCGCGATCACCCCGTCCAGGATCGACTTGAGCGCGGCATAATCGGCGCTGGCCCGGATCGTCGCCTCGTCCAAGTAGAGCGCCCGGTTGATCTCGACCTGCACGGCGTGGCGCTGGCGCGCGGGACGGCCGTAGTGCTGACAGATATAGGCCCCCGCAAAGGGCATGTTGCGGGCCACCTTGAAGCCCGCCTCGGCAAAGGCGGCCTCGATGCGGTCCACGACCTCGGGCGCGGCCGAGGCACCGAACCGGTCACCCAGCACGACGTCTGGCCGGGCGCCGCCCAGCGGGCCGATGCTTTCCAGCGCCTCGTGCGGCATGGAGTGGCAGTCGATCAGGATCGCCTCGCCAAAGGTCGTGACGGCGTCGTCCATGAGCGCCTGCAGCCGGTCGTGGTAGGGGCGCCAGTGATCGCGGATGCGGCCATGCGCCTCCGACAGGCTGATCTTGCCACGATAGATCGGCCGCCCGTTCGAGACGACGCGCGGGATCACCCCGAGCCCCGAGGCGATGCGCGGGTTGTGCGCCCCCCGCCCCAGCCCGCTGATCACCGCCGGGTCCAGCTCGTCGGCCCCGCGGTTGAGATCAAGAAAGGCCCGCGGCGCCCATGCGGCCAGCAGCGGCGCCCCGTGGTCCACCGCCCCCGCGAAGAGATCGTCTACAAAGGCATCCTCGGAGGACCGAATCTGCGCCTCGGTCAGAATCGTCGCCGTCATGAAAGACTCGGGATAGGCGCGCCCGCTGTGGGGCGAGGCAAAGACCGTCGCGGTGGTGCGGCGGCGCGGCTGTGACAGGGTGAAGGCTGGTGCGGTCATGACTACTCCTTGCCGGGTAGTCTAGCCCGTTTCGGGGATTTGCCAAAAGCCCTTGATCCCCGTTGCGACTCTTTATATAGCCCGTGCTACCCGACGCGGTTCGCCCGCGTCCTGTTTTGTTACAGGACATGCGAATGGCCGACGGCAAGGGCGATTAGCTCAGTGGTAGAGCACTTCGTTGACATCGAAGGGGTCACTAGTTCGAACCTAGTATCGCCCACCATGGAATATCGTGCCCGAAAAGGCGCAAAATGCAACCCAAGGCGCATCGCCGCGCCGCGACAGAAGGATCAGCGCCATGAAGGTTCGCAATTCCCTCCGCTCGCTCAAGCAGCGTCATCGCGATTGCCGCGTCGTGCGCCGCAAGGGCCGGGTCTACGTCATCAACAAGACCCAGCGTCGGTTCAAGGCCCGCCAGGGCTGACCCCGACCGAGGACAGACATGAAAGGCCGCGTCCGAAGGGGCGTGGCCTTTTGTATTGGCACACCCGCCCTCCAGCGTCCGACGAAGTCCGACGAATGGCCCCTCAGCGCCCCGTGGCCCCGGCCATGAGGCGCACCAGCGTCGCCTGGTCGACATAGCCCGTGGGCGGAAGGCCCTGCCCCTCCTGGTAGCGCCGCAAGGCCCCACGGGTCTCGTCATCTATGACGCCGTCGAGCGGCCCCGGCGACAGGCCCAGGTCGCGCAGGCGCAACTCCAAAAGCTGCGCGCGCACCCCGCTCAGTTGCAGACGCTCTTCCTGCGCGCGGGCCGTGGCAATCTCGTCGTCCGAGACGTCCGGCCCCTGCATCCGCGCGATACGGGCGCGGGCCTCCTCGGCGAAGACCCCGTCGGGCCAGGCCGCCAGATAATCCTCGTAGGCGGCGACCGTGTCATCGGCATCCGCGAAGCCCCAGGCCGAGCGATCGGCAAGGTCCGCGGCGTCCTCGCGCTCGGAGTCGATGGCCGCCAGGCGGCGCTCGGCCACATCGGCGAAAAGCCCCTCGGGATAGCGGCTCAGATAGGCGCGATAGCCCGCCTCGTCGCCCAGCGCGCCGGTCTCGGCCCAGTATTCACGATCCAGCCGCTCGGCCTCGGCCCGTTCGCGTTCCTCCTGCGCGGCGATCTCCGCGCGGCGCCGTTCGGCCTGCGCGTCCAGACGGTTGATCTGGCCACGGGTCAGATAGCTGGTCTGCGGATAGCCGTTGGATTGCTGCCAGTTGGTGACGGCCTGTCGGGTCCCGGGGCCGAAGATGCCGTCGATGCCGCGCGTGTTATAGTCGAGGACATTGAGGTTGCGCTGCACCGTGCGGCGCTCGCCGGCCGACAGCGACAGCGCCTCTTCGGCCAGGCGCGCATCACGGTTGGGCTCGTCCAGGATGGCGCTGATCCGCTCTTCGGCGAGGTCCACGAAGCGGCCATCGGGAAAGGCGCGGATATAGGCGCGGTAGCCGTCCACGTCGTCATCGGCCTCTGCCGCGTCCCAGGCGGCGGCCTCGGCGATCAGGCGATCCTCGTCGGGGGTCTCGGGGTCTTCGGGGAAGGCTTCGATCGCAGCGGGCATCGGCGACCAGCCGGGCATCAGGAACCCGGCTACCACAAGGTCGGAGCGATCTTCGAGCGCCACCGAGAGATCGGCCGAGGGTTCGACCAGATCGTTTTCCATGAAATCGGCCACATCCGAAGGGTCGCCACGCAGCACCGTGAGCCCCTGCGGTATCTCAAGCGCGCCCAGTCCGGGGCGCAGCACCGGCCCGGACAGATCGGGGTCGCGCGCATCGCCGGGCGCGAGCAATAGAATGGCCTGCCCGGGCCGGGCCGCAAGAACCTGCAACAGGCTGTCCACCGAGAGCGCGTAGGCGCGCATCCCGAACAGCCTTGGGTCCTGCGCCTCAGCGGTCAGCAGCCAGTTGCGCCGCCCGTCGGTCACGAAATGCCCCGACAAGCCGTTCCGCGGTCTCTGCGTCCTCGGCAAAGGCGGCGGCCACGTCATGGGCAACATCGCCGCGCGGATTGGCGCGCGCCTGCACCGCAAAGCCCAGGCTGCGCAGCCCCTCCTGCGAGTCCAGCAGGTTGTCGGCCCGAGAGACACGGTCAAGCCGCTCGTAGCGTTCGACCCCGAGAATCAGCGCCGCGTCCTCGGCCTGTGCCAGAAACGGCGTGGCGCTCAATGCGGTTGTCAGCAAAAGGCGGCGCATTTTGGTCTCCTTTCCTCA
Organism: Roseovarius halophilus (ex Wu et al. 2025); assembly: GCF_047086965.1. NCBI lineage: Bacteria > Pseudomonadati > Pseudomonadota > Alphaproteobacteria > Rhodobacterales > Roseobacteraceae > Roseovarius > Roseovarius halophilus (ex Wu et al. 2025). Next base: position 11,289 of record NZ_JBKOTX010000171.1, read on the forward strand.
GGTATCAAGGCGGCGGCGCTGGCCGCGGCGGCCGACGCCCCCGGACCTACAGCGGCAGGGTGGCCGCCCCGGTCCGGCGACATGCTGGACGCAGCCCATGCGCTGCCGAGCGCCTGAGACATGGCCGGGCCACGGCCGGCCCGGCCGATCCGCGCACCCCGAAACAGAGGAGGACTGGTGGGAGGTCGAG
>NZ_JBKOTX010000172.1:0-11459 GCF_047086965.1 Roseovarius halophilus (ex Wu et al. 2025)
GGCCGATACCAGCGGCAGGTCGGCGGGCCGGCCCGACACCAGCACCCCGCGCCAACGCGCATCGGCGCGCGCGCTTTTCTCGGCGATGGCGGCGAACGCCACCTTGTCCCGATCCGTCAGCGGCGGCAGGCACGCCCCCGGCTCGATCGCCGCGGCCAGTTCCATGCGCACACCCGACAGCGTCGCCGCCTCGGTGATCGCAAGAACGCCCGCCCCGGTCGCGATCCGCACCTTGTCGGCCGCAACGTCCAGAACCGTTCCGGGCGCCGCGGCGGTCACCGTGTCCTCCGCCTCGGCCCCGCGGATGATCCAGATCGCCTCACCCACCTGCAGCTTGGCGCAGGTCAGCGGGTTGCGATAGCCGCCGAAATCCAGCGCTCGCACCAGCCGCTCCAGCTCCACCGCCGGCCTGGCGACATCCAGCAGCGCCCCGGCCTCGGGCCGGGCGTCGCGACGGAAATACTGCCGCTGCGACAGATCCTGCGGGTACCGGGCCAGATCGCCCGACGACAATTGCGCCAGCACGGAGGGGAAGCTTTCCATCGCGGCGCCGTAGCACTTGGAATTCAGCGAAAAGGCGGTCTCGTCCGGCGCGGTGTCGAACAGACGTTGCTCCAGGATATCGCCCTCGTCCACGCCACCCTCGATCAGGTGCCAGGTAACGCCATGCTGCGCCTCCCCGTTCAGGATGGCCCAGACCGGCGTGTTCAGCCCGGCATAGCGGGGCAGCGGCCCGTCATGAAAATTGACAGCCCCGGCAGCCGGCAGCGCCAGCACGTCGCCGGAAATCACTTTCAGGTTCGCGATGCTGATCAACCAGTCAAAGGATCCGGGCGCGACCGCACCAACCAGATCCGCAGGCTCGGACAGAACCGTGATCGCCTGCGCCGCGGCCCATGCCCTGATATCGGCGTCATCCGTGACGACGGCCCTGATCTGGTGCCCCTCGCGCAGCAGGTGTTCGGCGCAGCCGACAAGCAGCGACTCACTCCCGATCAGAACGCTTGAAATCGGTGTCATTTGCCGTCCTCCGTCATCGGATGTGGTCCCTTCAGCGCACGTCGCCCCACGCCACCAGTGAACGGCGTTTTGAGCGAATGCATGATGAGATCACGAAGAAAGTGCGGCGGATCGACCCTCGGTTTGCCCGAAACGGCACGCCGCACGCCCCACAGGCACGCCCCCGCCACACGGGCGCCCGTGGCCAGCGCGGCATACAAGCGGCCGTGGACCTTGGCGAAGTAGTAAAGGCGTGAATCGAACCAGTAATCCGGCGTGCGCGCCCATGTCTTCAGCCCGGTCGACGCCGACCCGACATGCGTCACCTCGCTCGCGGGTACGTAACACGTGGCCCAGCCAGCGCGCGCCGCCCGGCGGCACAGCTCCGTTTCCTCGTAATAAAGAAAGAAGTTTTCGTCGAAGGCCCCGATTTCATCCAGCATCCGGCCACGCAGCATCATCGACGCCCCCGCCACCCAGTCTACCCGGGTGGTCTCGGTCGGGATCGGCATCCGCACGACCGACCGCCGCAACAGGCGCGAGACGGGGCCGAACCGAACCGCGCTCTCGAATTCGCTGGCAATCGACGGGAAACGGAAAACCGTGCAATGCGGGGCACCGTCGGTACCCTTGATATAGCTGCCCGAAATGCCCGTGCCGGGGTCATTCCGCATCACCTCAAGCAGTTTGCCAACGGCGCCCGGATCAGGCCATGCATCGGAATTCAGCAGGTAGACGAAATCAGGATCGCCCCCGTCGCTCATTCGCAGCCGCATCCCGTGATTGTTTCCCGCGCCGAACCCCCGGTTCTCGGGGGCGCGCACGATGCGCAGGCGACCGCCCTGCACCCACCCGGCGTCCTGCGCACCACGCAGGATCGCCTCGTGCGACCCGTCGGGGGAGGCGTTGTCGACCACGATAACCTCGCCGTCCAGCGCCGTCATCTCGCGCAGCGCGGCCTCCGTCGCCTTCAGGGTCAGCACCGGTGTCTTGTAGTTCAGGATGATTGTCAGGATCCGCGGGCGCGTCATGGCCTACTCCGCCGCCGTGGCCGATGACCACGCGCGCGGTCTGGACCCGTCCAGCGCCGCCGCGATCTCCTCGGCCATATGCGCGGCCAGAACCGTCACGTTGGGGTTCAGCACCATGCTGTCGTGATCGCCGGGCACCTCGATGACCCGCAGGCCGGGGGCCCAGCCCGTCCATTGGTTGTCCGCAAAGACGTATTCCCGTTCACGGCTGATCCAGCGCCCCCCGGACGCCCGCCAGTAGCGGTCCAGCGGCGGCCGGAACAGCAGGGCCGGGCCGTTCCACGGTTTCACGTCATAGGCGGCGACGGCCTGCCGGAACGCCAGTTCGATACGGCGGTTGTTGAACCCGCCACCGGCGTCACCGGCCCCCGCACCGCGCCGCTTGGCCACTTCCCAGTTCATCCGGTTGACGGCCCATTCGCGCAGGTACGCAGGCCCTTTGCGCCGGAATTCCTGCATCTTGATCAACGCCTTGTCACGTCGCGTCAGGGCCGAGCGCACCGGCAGGGGCGTGTCCAGCAGCGCCAGCATGGCCACCGCGTCGCCCGCGGTGTCCAGCTGCTGCGCGATCTCGTAGGCCGTGATACCGCCCCCCGAGAAACCGCCCAGCAGATAGGGCCCCTGGGGCTGGACCTGCCGGATCTCGGCGATGTAATCGGCCGCGGCGGCCACGATGTCGGTATGCGGCTCGGCATCGCCGACAAGGCCCCGCGCCTGCAGCCCGTAGACCGGCTGATCGGCCCCGAGCTGTTGCGACAGGTGCCGCAGGTTCAGCACGTTCCCGAACATGCCCGCCACGATGAACAGCGGCGGTTTCGTCGCGTTCTCCACCTTGTTGAGCGCGACAAGGTGCGTGAACCCCGTCGGTGCCGCGGGAGGGGCCGTCGCCTCCGGATCGTCCGGCGCCACGTCGGCGGCGCGCCCGCCGGACCGTGCCTCGATCAGCGTAGCGCAATCCGCGATCGTGGGCGCCTCGAACAGCACCGAGATCGGGAACTCCACGTCGAATTCGCGCTTGATGGTCGCGAACAGGCGCACGGCGATCAGCGAATGCCCACCCAGATCGAAGAAACTGTCCGCCACGCCGATCGGGCTGACGCCCAGCAGCTTTTCCCAGATCCCGGCCAGCGCCTCTTCCGTGGCCGTGCGCGGGGCGAGGTACTCCCCCTCCAGATCGGGCCGCTCGAAGCTCCGGGTTTCGGCATCGCCAGCCTGCACGCCGACCCCGGCCTGCGCCACCAACCCGTCAAGATCGAGCGAGGACACGATGACCTCGGACCGCCCGGTGGCCAGCGCGCGGCGCAGCGCCTCGGCCCCTTCTTCGGGGCGGATACCCTCCGCTATGTTGTGCCGCAGGCGCTCCTCCTCGGGGGACAGGGGCACGTCAGGCCCCCCCGCCGCGTCGTCGAACATGACCTCGGCCGGCGCGACCGGGGCTGGTTTGCCGAACCCGTCGCGCTGTTCCAGCCGCCGCATCCTGAACCCGGTGATGTCCAGACAGACCTCGCCGTCGGCATCACACAGCGTGACGTCAAAACATGCCTCGTCCCCGCCGGCCGAATCCGCGGCCAGCCGCACCCAGCTCTGCACCTCGGCGGGCAGCGGGCGCCAGACGCGGATCTCGGCATAGGCCAGCGGCACCCACAGGGTATCGTCGCGATAGCCCGGGATCAGGTCCATCGCCCATCCCGTCGCGATATCAAGCAGCCCCGGATGCGCGAGGTAACCGTCGGCGATATCACCCCGGCACGCCGCGGGAAGCGCCAGCCATGCCAGCCCTTCGCGGTCTCCAAGCGCCCTGTCCCGCAGGACGCGCCAGCGCGCGCCGAAATCCAGATGCGCCTCTTGCGGCGACGCCAGTGTCTGGTCGCCCCGCGCGGTTTCCCGCGTGGGGCAGCGGCCGGCAATGGCCGCGGTATCGAGCCGGTCCGGCGCCCCGGTCGCCATCGGCTCGACCGTGGCCTGCGCGTGGCAGACGGTCCCGTCCCGACCTCCGACACGGCAGGCCGACCGGATTTCAAGCGCCACGGCGCTGCCCTCGGGCATGCAATGCGCCTCGATCCGTCGCGCCTCGCCATCGGCCACGTCCAGCGGCCGCAGGAAGGTCAGACCCCGGATCGCGTAAGGCGCGGACAGGCCCCGCGCCGCCATCGCCTCGGCGGCCAACTCGACAAAGCCGGTGCCGGGCAGCAGGGCATCACCCGCCGCCGTCCGGTGCCCGTCGACAACCCAGTGGCGCGCCGTGCCAATCGCAGCGTCCAGAACCTGGCGGCCGCCTTTCTCGCGCAGCGTTTCCCAGATCGGTTGCCGCACCGGCAGCGCGGCGGTTTCGGCGCCCGTCCGGGCGGCCATGGCATCGGCGGCCATGCCGACCTCGGCCCAGACACCCCAGTTGACCGCGACAACCCGCGTCCTTGCGCCCGACCGGGACCGGGCGAAGGCGTTGAAATAGGTATTGGCAGCAGCGTAATCGACCTGCCCCGCCGGCGTCGTGACCGTGCTTGTCGACGCGAAAAGCACCATCAGGTCCAGCGTCCCGTCGGGGAAAAGCTCGTCCAGCACCCGCAACCCGGTCATCTTGGGCGCCAGCACCCGCGCCGCGTCGGCCTCGCTCTTGGCCAGAAGCGGGCCGTCGTCGATCGCGCCGGCGGCGTGGATCACCCCTGAAACAGGCCCGAACGCAGCTTCGACATCGGCCTTGGCCCGCGCCATTTCCTCGCGGTTGCAGATATCGGCGGCCACGGTCATCACCCGGCCGCCACCGGCCTCTTCCAGTTCACGCACCTGCCGGATGCGCCGCGCCGTGCCGTCCATCGCCGGGGCCGACGCCAGATGATCGTCCCACGCGTCACGCGGCGGCAATTCGTGGCGCGACAGCAACGCGACGCGTGCATCAAGACGCGTAATCAGATCGCGCGCCACCGTCAGGCCAATGCCCCCGAACCCGCCGGTCACGAGATAGGTGCCGCCGCGCCTGAACGCGGCCTCCTCCCCGACCTCGGGCAGCGGCACGGGGCGGTGCGTCTTCTCGTAACGGGTCCCGCCGCGGAGGGCGGCCGCGCCGTTGCCCGGCTCGGCGGCCAAGTCCTCGATCACCCGGGCCACCAGCGGCGACAGGTCCAGCCGCGGCGCCTCGCGCTTGCCGAAGAAACCGGCGGTTCCCCCGTGGCCGGGCGCGGGCAGTTCGACATCCAGCGTCGCGCAGGTAACGCCGGGCAGTTCTCGCGGGATAACCCCGGCCGGGCCGGCGATCACGGATTTCTCGGGATGCGGCAGCGCCTCGTCGGTCACCTGTTCGGCCCCGTTGGTGACGACCGTCACATGCACCGGCCCGGGCATGTCGGCGTTGCCCATCGCCTGCGCCACGTGCATCAGGCTGTAGAAGCCATGCTCCATGTTGCGGTCGAAGAAGCTGCTGCCGGGCCTGTGGCCTTCCCGTCCGGTCACCAGCCAGAAATGCGCGATCCGGTCCGGCAACGCGCCCGCCTCGGCCAGCATCTCGAACAGGTGGTCGTAGGACGCGCGGCCAAGCTCGGGCGCCAGGCTGTACCGACCCGGCCCCTGCCTTTCGGTCGTGTCTCCCGACACGACGCGCACAACGCGGTGGCCTGCGTGTTCCAGACGGTCGGCCACGCTGTCGCCAAGCCCCGTTTCATCGACGAAAACCAGCCACGCGGTTTCGGGCAGGTCGGCGATGGTCTGCCCGGCATCCAGCACCGTCGCGGGATAGCGGGGCACCCATGCCGCGCGATAGCCCCACTCGGCCATGTCCGGCTTGCGCAGCAGCGTCGTGTCGGCCCCCTCGGCCACGGCCTTGCCCGGCTCGATGAAATAGCGCTTGCGCTGAAAGGCATAGGTCGGCAGCGGCACGCGGTTGCGTCGTGCCTCGCCCCAGATCTGGGACCAGTCCGCCTCGACGCCGCAGGCCCAAAGCCGGCCGATCACGCCCAGGAAATAGGCATCGTCGGCGATGTCCTGATCCGGGTGGCGCAGGCTGCTGATCACCTGCCCGGGCGTCACGCCGGGGCTCATCTGCGCCAGCGCGCTCAGCGCCTTGCCGGGCCCGACCTCCAGGTAGACCCGCCCGGGCGTTTCCGCCAGCGCGTCGATGCAGGCACCGAACGCTACGCGATGGCGCAGTTGCCGGGTCCAGTACTCGGGGTCCATCGCCTGCGCCGCGGTCAGGATGTCGCCGGTGCGGTTCGACATCACGGGCAGTTGCGGCGCGTTCAGGTCAAGCCGCGCAAGGAACGCGCGGAACTCGTCGAGGATCGGGTCCAGCATCCGCGAATGGGCCGCGATGTCGATGGCGACCCGCTGGTAATCCACGTCCAGCCCGTCGAGAACGGCCGCGAACGCGTCCAGCTTGTCCTGCGGGCCGGAAACCGCGCTCAGCTCGGGGGCGTTCACGCTGGCGATGTCCAGATCATCGCCCACGAGCGCCTCAAGGCGCGACACCGGCAGTGACACGCTCAGCATCCCGCCCGCGGGCACGCTATCGAACAGGCGGCCGCGCAACAGCACGAGGTCGATGCAATCCTCGAACCGCATCACCCCGGCAAGGCAGGCCGCGACGTTCTCGCCCATGCTGTGCCCGACCAGCGCGGCGGGCTTCACGCCCCATGACATCCACAGCTGCGCCAGCGCGTATTCCACGATCATGATGAGCGGCAGTTGCACCGACGGCGTCTTGAGCCGTTCGGCCGCCGCCTCGTCCCCCGGCTCCGGCAGCCAGAGCGCGCGAACGTCGTAATCCACCTGTGCCTGCAGATGCGCGATCCCCCGGTCCATCCACTCGGCGAATACCGGCTCGGTCTCGTACAGGTCACGCGCCATCTGCGGGTATTGCGCGCCCCCGCCGGGAAACATGAACACGACCTCCGGATCGTCGCCCAGAACGTCGTGTGTGAATACCCGGCGCGTATCGCCCGCTTCCAGCAAGGCGGCCGCGTCCTCGTGGGTTTCCGCCACTACGACGCGGCGCTTGGCAAAACCCTGCCGCCCGTTCCGAAGGGTATGGGCGATGTCGGCCAGCGGCTGTTCGGGATGGGCGCGCAAATGCGCGACCAGCGCCGCCGTGTTCGCCGCCAGCGCGGCCTTGCCGCGCCCCGACAGGCAAAGCACGTGAAACGGCCAGTCGCTTTCCTCCGACGGGGCCGCCCCGGGCGCCTCTTCCAGCACCGCGTGGGCGTTCGTACCCCCGACACCAAGGGAATTGACCCCCGCGCGCCGCGGACGGCCGGCATCCGGCCAGTCCCGCAAACGGTCGCTCACGCGGAACGGGCTCGTCTCGAAATCTATCGCCGGGTTCGGCGCCTCGTAGCCCAGGCTGGGCGGCATCTGCCGGTGCTTCAGCGCCAGCGTCGCCTTGACCAGGCTCGCCACCCCCGCCGCCGTGTCCAGATGGCCGATATTGGTCTTGACCGACCCGATGCGGCAATGCCCCACGGCCGTGTCCGTGCGGCGGAACGCTTCGGTCAGGGCCGACACCTCGATCGGGTCGCCCAGGTAGGTGCCGGTGCCGTGGCATTCCACGTAATCGATGCTGTCGGCGCTGACCCCGGCCGCGTCGATGGCCCGCGCCACGGCAGCCGCCTGCCCGTCCACGCTTGGCGCCAGGTAGCTGGCCTTGTCGGCCCCGTCATTGTTGACGGCGCTGCCCCGGATCACCGCCCAGATGTGATCGCCATCGGCCAGCGCGTCGGACAGACGCCGCAGCACGACGCATCCCGCGCCGCTGCCAAAGACCGTCCCCTGTGCGCGATGGTCGAACGCGTGGCACTGCCCGTCGGGCGACAGGATCTCGTTTTCCTTGAACAGGTACCCCCGCCCCTGCGGCAGCTCGATGGTCACGCCGCCCGCCAGCGCCATGCCGCAATCGCCCTGCCGCAGCGCGTTGCACGCATAGTGAACCGCCACCAGCGAGGTGGAGCACGCCGTTTGCACGTTTATGCTCGGCCCCTTCAGGTCAAGGATGTGGCTGACGCGCGTGGCCAGGAAATCCTTGTCGTTCCCCGTGTGCCGCAGCAGGAACATGCCCACGTCATCCACGAGGTCGGGATTCGAACACAGGTTGAAATAGAAATAGCTGCCCATGCCACAGCCGGCAAAGACCCCGATATTGCCACCGCAATCCCCCGGGGTGTGCCCCGCGTTCTCCAGCGATGTCCACGCGGCCTCCAGGAACTTGCGATGCTGCGGATCAAGGATCGCGGCTTCTTTCGCGCTGAACCCGAAGAACTCGGCATCGAACTTGTCAAACCCCTCCATCCGGGCGGTGGCGGCGACGTAATCCTTGTGCCGGATGCGCGACAGGGGCTCCCCGGTCGCCAGCAACGCGGCCTCGTCAACCGGCGTGATGGAGGACACGCCGTCCCGCAGATTCTGCCAGAAGGTCTCGACAGCCCCGGCACCCGGGACATCAACAGCCATGCCGACAATCGCGACCGGCTCGGCAGCGCCCGCGCGTCCGCCGCGTGTATCTTTCAACTCGTTATGTGCATTCGACATGGTCATACCCGCAAATGCCCCCTTGGCAATCTATACCGACTCCACCGGTTTCCCCCCAAAGGCCATCGGGCGGACACGCGCGGAGGGCGCGCCTAGAATTCTGTTTAATATACATTTTTCGCGTTTCACCCTATGGTTGCAAGTTGCCGCGCCGCCGACAAACACGCCGCTGGCGGGGGTATTGTCCCCCGCTGCGGCACAATTGCCGCGACACTGCAAAAGTTGTTCAGAATCACCGTCATAATATCGTGCGCCTCCCGCGGTCGCGGTCCTCCTGCCCGATCACCACGCGTTGCCCACCTTCAACGGCGCCGGCGCCACGCATCTTGAGCCTTTCGAGTTCCAGCCTTTCGCAATATCCAAGGACGGCGCCGGCGATCATCCACGTGAACGGCACCAGCGTGTCATTCAGCAGCATGTCGACCATGGTGATCGCGAGGATGAGCACCAGCGTCACCGCCAGCGGCGACAGCGCAACGTCCGCGGCGGCGCGCGACGCCCGCCACATCAGTACCACGGGCATGGCAAGCAGGCCCATCTCGCTCAGGTAGCCAACCCAACCGTAGGTGCCGAACGTGATGATCCAGCGCCCGTCCGGCACGGTGATCAGGTCGCCGGTCACATCGTCACGCACGAGGTTTCGGCCCCAGCCGCCCCAGCCGAACAGCCATTTCTCGCGCGCCCGCTCCAGCAACATCTCCTCGTTCTGGAAGCGGAAACCCAACGATTGCGCGCGGTCAGGGCTGATCGCCTCGGCCTGCGCGAGGATGAGGTCCAGCGGCACGAGGCCGAGATTGCGCAGCACCGGATACGTCACCGCCAGCGCCGCGAAACCCAGCGCGACCAGCACCTGCAACCGAAGCCCGCCCAGAAGGATGATGGGCAGCAGCGCTACCGCGTAAAGCTGGGACGCCAGGCTCTTGCAGAGGTACAGAACGACGCCGAGGTACACCGTCGCGATGATGAACCGCCCCCGCGTCTCGGGGGGCGCATGCCGCGCCAGCCCGGCCGCCGCCAGCAGGCTGCACAGCATGAACAGCGCCAGCCACAGCGCGTGCGGCAGGAACACGATGGGCCGGAACCCGTCCCCGCGCATCATCTGGGCAAAGCTGTGCTGGAAGAACCCGTAGACCCAGATGTTTAGCTGCGGGCTCAGGCGCACCTCGGCCAGCGCCAGCACCGAATAGGCCAGCGCGGCGATCACCAGCGCCACCAGCAGGTCGCGCATCCCCTGTTCGCTGGCCAGTAACTGGCGCCCCATGAGGAAGGGCAGCAGCATGATCATCTGTTTCACGAAAACCGACAGCAGGTCGCGGATTTTCAACCCCGGTATGACGGTGGTTTCCGCATCGGCCCCCGTCATGCCCGCCGCCGCGCCGAACACCATCGGGTCGCCGTTGGTCAGAACGGTCGGCACCGCGTTCAGCACCAGCGCCAGCACCAGCAGCTTGCCCAGACGGTTTTCCGGCAACAGCGATACGCGCCGGCCCAGCACGAATACGATGATGAGGAACGCGCTGAAACTGGGGATGGAAAACTTGTCGAGGGCAGGCAGCAGGGGCAGATCGAACTCGACCAGCGGCGGCAACAGCAGGTACCCGCCGAGAATGCTCCAGATCAGCGCCAGTTCTATCCGCAGGCGATTGAACAGCACCGCGCAAACGACGGGCCAGATCAACAGCGCCAGATTCCCGACCATGCTCGACATGCGTTACCCGTACCACCCGCGATAAGATCCTGCCCGGTCGCCAGTTCCGCGCGACCGGCCGATTGTCCGCAGTCCACGCGCTTGCCGCCGCGCATGATCACCTAGCGCGGAATTTGGTGGTTTTCATGGCAAGGAAACAACGACAGCAAGGCAGAATCGCGGTATGTCTGGCCCGGGCGATCAAGCCTGAGTATCACCGCCCTGCAGGGGGCTGGCCGACCGGAGACGACAGTGCGCTTCACGTTCCACGACACGCCGATAACGGTCAACATGCCACGACACGCCGCCCTCGAAACCGAGGTCGCCCGGCGGTTCCGGCACGGCGACGGGTTCGCGCTGGCGACGGTCAACCTCGATCATCTCGTGAAAATGACCGAGTCGCCGGCCTTCACCCGCGTCTATGCCGCGCAGGATCTGGTGGTGGCCGACGGCTGGCCGGTCGTGGCGCTGTCGCACCTCGCGCGCCAGCCGGTCGAGCTGATGCCGGGCTCCGACCTCGTTTTGCCGCTGTGCCGTTTGGCCGCCGATGCGGGGGCGGGCGTCGCCCTTGTCGGCAGTACCGGGGCCACGCTTGATAACGCCGCGACAGCGCTGCGGGACAAGGTGCCCGGGCTGGAAATCGTCCTGACCCTGTCGCCGCCCATGGGGTTCGATCCCGAAAGCGCCGAGGCCGACGCGATCTTCGCCCGGCTGAACGACAGCGGCGCGCGGCTCTGCCTGCTCGCGCTCGGTGCGCCCAAGCAGGAAACGATGGCGGCAAGGGGCCGGCACGCCGCGCCCGGCATCGGCTTCGCCTCCATCGGGGCCGGTCTGGATTTCCTCGGCGGCCAGCAGAAACGCGCGCCCCGCTTGATGCGGCGCGCGGGTCTCGAATGGCTGTGGCGCGCGCTGTCAAGCCCGCGCCGCCTCGGGCCACGCTACGCGCGCTGCATCGCCATCCTGCCCGGCCGCGTGGCCGACGCCCTTCGGCAGCGTCGGGGCTGACGGCGCTACTTGTACTCGATGAGCCCGCTGCGTGCCTTGCCCCGCAACCGGCCAAGGTAGTAGCCCAGCGCGCCCTGCGCCTCGGCGACCTTGCCCAGCACCGTGAAGAAAGCGCGCTCCCACGAGGCCCGGCTGCCGGCGCCGTCGCGCAGCGCCAGCCGCACGACCTGCGCCGGGTAGATGCACACCAAGGCCGCCGCGGCCACCGGCGCGACCCACAGCGCCAC
>NZ_JBKOTX010000173.1:0-11363 GCF_047086965.1 Roseovarius halophilus (ex Wu et al. 2025)
GTTTCGCGCGCCGCGGCCGCCCGGAGCGTTTCGCGCGCCACCGCGCCGGCGCGGCGCAGCTTGTCGAAACTGTCGGGGATCGAGCTGGATCCGCCGGTGCCCTGCATCCCGATCAGCTTGAACACGCCGGTCATGGCACCGCGCGCGGCCTGCGCGATCAACCGGTCGTCGGTGGCCATGAAGGGCGCGGCCTCCGCCGCCATGGCGGTGTTCCAGTATGCCTTGTCGGGCTGGCCGAACGCGGTGTGGAACTGCCCGGGCTCGAGGTCCATTTCCTCGGCCAGAAGCGCGGCTTGCGCCGACATGATGCCCTGTCCCACGTCCGCATGCGGCGTGATCAGGGTGATCCTGTCCGCGTCGATCAGCACCCACGGATTGAACGTCGCCGCGCCCCCGGCCAGGCCGTTTTCGAGCGGGTTGGCATAAGGCGTGGCCACGCGCCAGACGCCGAACGCGACCCCGCCGGCGACAGCGGCGCCACCGACGAGGAAGCCGCGGCGCGCGATCTTGCCGGTGTGTCCCATGGCTCAGCCCCCGGCGAGCCGCGCGGCGGCGGTTCTGACCGCGGCGCGGATGCGCGGATAGGTGCCGCACCGGCACAGATTGCCGTTCATCGCCGTGTCGATTTGGGCGTCCGTGGGGGCAAGGGTATCGCTCAGGAGCGCGGCGACCTGCATGATCTGGCCGGACTGGCAATAGCCGCATTGCGCGACCTGATGCTCGATCCATGCGGCCTGCACGGCATGACGGGCCTCCGGCGTGCCCAGACCCTCGATCGTCGTGACCTCGCCCCTGACCTGTCCCGCGGGTATCTGGCAGGCGCGCACCGCCCGGCCCGCCACGTGCACCGTGCAGGCGCCGCACTGGGCCACGCCGCAGCCGTATTTCACGCCGGTGATCCCCAGTTCGTCGCGAAGTACCCAAAGCAGGGGCATGTCGGCTTCGATATCGACGGTGTACGTTCTTCCGTTCACGGTCAGGTCCATCGGGCGCTCCGTTCTGTTGGGCTCCAGGGTAGCACGGCCCGGTGGGGCTTCAATGGGCGCATCCTGTCCCGTGACGCGGTTGCCCGGCTCAACGGGCAATCACGATATCGGCGCAAAGCCCGCCGAGCCGCTTGCTTGCGCCGAGCCGAAGCGTCCCGCCATGGGCGCGGGCGATGTCGGTGGCGATGGACAGCCCAAGCCCCACACCGGTGCCGCGGTTCTGGTTGCGCGCCGGTTCCAGCCGGGCAAAGGGTTTGACGGCATCCTCGCGCGCCTCGGGCGGGATGCCCGGCCCGTCATCCTCGACCCGGATGCGCAGCGATTTGTCGGATACAAGCACCGAAAGTTCCGCCTTCGAGCCATAGCGCACCGCGTTGTTGATGAGGTTCTCGACCGCGCGCTTGATGGCGTCGCGCCGCAGCGGCACGTCGCCCGCGCCCTCGACGAGCGCGAGTTCGGCCGGGATGTCGGCGCGGCGGCACTCCTCGACGATCTGGCGCACCAGTCCCACCGGGTCCATCGGTTCGGGGTCGCCTTCCTGCGCGCCGCGCGCGAAGGCGAGGAACGCATCGAGCAGGCGTTCCATGTCCGCCACGTCCTGCTCCATCGGGATGCGGTCGGCGTCATCGAGCATCGACACGCCAAGCTTGAGCCGGGTCAGAGGCGTGCGCAGGTCGTGACTGACCCCCGACAGCATGAGGGTGCGTTGCTCGATCTGACGCTCGATCCGCGCGCGCATGTCGAGAAAGGCGTTGCCGGCCGCGCGCACCTCGGTCGCGCCGCCGGGGCGGTAGGCGAGGTGCCTGCCGCGCCCGAAGGCTTCGGCGGCGCGGGCCAGACGCGTGATCGGGCGCAACTGGTTGCGCAGGTAGAAATAGGAGATCACTGTCATGAGCGCGCCGAAGCCCAGCATGTGCACGAAAAGCTGGTGCGGGTTCGACGCCGACACGCGCCGCCGGTCGAACCCGAGCCTGAGCGCCCCGGCCTCGTCGGGGAAATACAGGCTGACATTCTTGTCGTCGGGCAGTTCGACCGTCAGCAGCGCGGGAAAGAGCGTCGTGAATTCCTCGATGACGTTGCCGGCGGTCAGGTCGTACCAGCGGCGCACATGGTCGGGCGGCACTGCCTGTTGCGGCACGCGCTGAACGTCGATCTGCAGGATCTGCGCGGCCCGCGAGGCGGCGATCTGATCGACGGGGCGGTCCCTGTCATCGAGCACGACGCGGATCTCGCGGCTGACCGAGCGGGTCATCTGGCTGGTCACGCCCTCGAAATTGCGCTGCACGAAGACGACCGAGACGACGAGGAAAAGCCCCACCACCGGCAGAAGCAGGATCAGCATCGCCCGGCCGTAAAGGCCGCGCGGCAGATAGGGTTTGAGCCAGCGAAACGACATGCGCTAAACCTAGACCCGCACCCCGCCAAGAGGAAGCCCGGCGATGAGCGATGATTTCAACCCGCCAATCGGCGTGGCCGAGACCATGGGAGACGGCATCCGGCGGATCGTGGCGCCGAACCCGTCACCGATGACGTATCGCGGCACCAATACCTATCTCGTCGGGGCCGGCGATGTCGCGGTGATCGATCCGGGCCCGGATGATCCGGCGCACCTCGCGGCGATTCTCGGGGCGCTGCGCCCGGGGGACCGCGTGAGCCACATCCTCGTGACCCACGCGCATCTTGACCACTCGCCACTGGCCCCGGTGCTCGGCCGCGAAACCGGGGCGGCGGTGCATGCCTATGGCCCGGCGACGGCGGGCCGCAGCCCGGTGATGGACGGGTTGGCGGCATCCGGTCTGGTCGGGGGTGGCGAGGGGGTGGATGCGGGGTTTGTCCCCGATATCAAGCTGCCCGACGGCGCGGCCGTGACCGGGCGTGGCTGGCGGCTTGTCGCGCTCTGGACGCCGGGGCATTTCGGGAACCACCTCTGCTTCGCCATGGACGATACCATTTTCACCGGGGACCTGGTGATGGGGTGGGCCAGTTCGCTCGTGTCCCCGCCCGACGGCGACGTGAGTGATTTCATGGCCTCCTGCGCGCGGCTGCAACGTTCGGGGCCGCGCATCCTGCATCCGGGGCACGGCGCGCCGGTGCGCGACCCCGCGGCGCGTCTCGACTGGCTGATCACGCATCGCCGGGCCCGGGAGGGGGCCATTCTCGACGCTCTCGCCGAGCGGCCGGGCAGGGCGGATGAGCTTGCCCGACGCATATATACCGACGTGCCGGCGGCGCTGATGCCGGCGGCGGCGCGGAACGTGCTGGCGCACCTTGTTGATCTCACGTCGAAAAAACGTGCGGCGCCGGTCGGCAGGCTGGCCGCGGACGCGGTGTTCGAGGCGCGCGCGGAAAACCGGGGGGCGGGGTGAAAATTCTGTACCTTTCCTCTGGACGCCGCCCGACGCTGTTGCTATATGCCGCCTCGTGTTCCGGCGTAGCTCAGCGGTAGAGCAGTTGACTGTTAATCAATTGGTCGCAGGTTCGATCCCTGCCGCCGGAGCCAAAATCATATAAAGCATTGATTTTGCGAGATATTCCGGCTGAGGAGTCGGAGCCATCGGGATTTGGCACGGCGCTTGGCACTCCGCTTGTCACAGGAGTCGCTGTCATGCCCCGAACCACCGCCCAGGCGCATCTCGAACGCCGCGGCGCGCTCTATTACTGGCGCCGCCGCTGGCCGAAACGACCCCCGCACATCCAGAACGAAAATTTTTTCAGAAAAGGATTTCTGCTCTTTCCTCTTCGCACTGACGTCCTTCGCAATGCGAAGGTCGTGGCGCGCCGCTTGTCCGGTTTCACCGATCTGGCCTTCGCCGCATGTGCGGAGAAGACGATGGCAATTCCGGCCCAGGACATGGACACATTGGTCACGGCACTCTGTCGCTTCCAGATCGAAGCGGCCGACCTAGCGCGCGAGCTTGCTCCGACACGCAGCTTCGAGGCAGCCACATACGAGGAAAGCTGCGCGGATGCGGCCCTCGCGACGTTGCGCCAGGCCATTTTCCTGCGCGATCGGGAGATTGCGCGCAGGCCCCTGCGCGCTGCGGCCGAGCGCCTCGGGGTCGATCTCGACGAGGCGGACGAGGATTACCCGAGGTTGGCGCTGCGCGCCCTGGAAGCCATGGTCGAGGCCGGAGAGGAAAACATGCGCAGGGACCACGGCAGAACAGCCGGCTCGCAGCGCTACCTGCATGCGGCCCTCGCCGGGACCCGCCAAGCCCCGCCTGCGGTCGCACTGGCGCCGGCACAGGGCGTTCCCCCGGAGCACGGGCGGCCGGCGATCGACTTGGTCGCCGGAATGTCCGCGTTGGGTCTTGGAGCAACACCGCAAGCCCCGGTTTGCACGTCCAAGCGGACACACGAACCGGACGCCGGCTCCCGCCCGGCCGAGCGGGCGGCCAAGGCGCAACCGCGCGATACGGCCCGTGCACAGTCCTGCGCGACGCGCGAGAAGAACACGTCCCATCAACCGGCCCGTCAACGAGCCACCGGCCCCGCGATCTGTGATGTCGCCGATGAATATATCGAGGCACGCTGCCAGGGCTACCGGTCCTTCCGGCGCAATGAGCAGGCTCATGCGGCCGCAGGCGCGAGCTGGGCAAAGAATTCGTCCGGGAACGTGAAGTCGACCACGAAACTCCTGACCAAGGCGCTGCCGGTCTCGCGTCTTGGCGATGTTACGGACGAGATGATGTCAGCCGCCTGGTCTCTGATCCAGCGCCTGCCCCGGTCCTACGGCGACAAACCGGGGGAAAGACGGAGCCTTCAGGACATCGCGCATGAAGCCGATGCGATGGATGCACACAACGAGAACCTCACGCGCAATCGCCTTGAGAAGCAGGGCGCCAGCCCCGGCAAGATCGAGTACCATGTCAATATCGGGCGCGTGCCGCGGGTCCGGGCGGCCACGGTCTACCGCCACATGCAGGATTTCCAGCGGATCTGCAAATTCGCCGTCGCCAAGGGGTTTCTCGATTCCAACATCATGGAAGAGCATATCTGGGAGAAGCGCGAGTATGAGCGCCGCGAACTCCTCCAGGAGGACAACAAGCGCGAGGTCTGGTTCGATGATCTGCCTCGTCTGTTCCGCACGCCAGTCTTCCAGGAAGACCTTGAGGAGAAAGGTGATCCGCTGTTCTGGGCGCCGTTGATCTCGGTCCACTCCGGCATGCGCAGCGAAGAGGTGCTTCAACTGGCGACGGCTGATATCCGCGATGTCGCCGGCATTCCATGCTTTGTTCTGAGCTGCGGCGCCGGACAGAGCCTGAAGAGCCTCGCGGCACGGCGCACCATCCCGGTGCATCAGAACCTAATTGACTTGGGGCTTCTCGAACTGGTCGCGTTGCGCGAGCACGACGGCGAACCGCGTCTCTTTCCTTGGCTCGAGCGCAGCAAGGCCAAGAAGACCTTCACGGAGATTTTCTCGAAGAGGTTCAAGGACTATCGAAAACGACAGAAGGTCTACAAGGAGAACATGGATTTCCACGCCCTCCGCACGACCTTCAACCAGGGCCTCGTGCATACCAGCTGCAGCGATACGTCCCGGCGCTATCTGATGGGGCATGTCGAGCACGATGTTGGGATTACCAGTTACACCCCGGACGGGTTCGCAATTTCCGATCTGCTCGAGCGCGTGAATGCCATCGAGATCGACATCTCCATGATCCGGCACCCCTTTCATACCGGGGCGGCGGCCGAGGTCACACAGCTCGACGCCCACCGGCGAACGCAACGCTCTGCCTGACGGCCCCGCAACCGGAGAGCATCCCCGTCGCTCGACAGCAGCCGGGATGGTGGTTTCTTCGTCCCTGTTGCGCGACAACCGCCGGATGCGATTGAATTCCCGCGCGAATTTCGCAAGGGTTGCCGGAAACGAGCCGCCGTGCCAAGCGTCACGAGGGAGGGTGCCGGGATGAAGGCGTTTGAGTTCGATCAGGCGGTCATCGACGAATACGCGAGGTTCTCGCGCTCCTTCACAAGTGTTCGGGCCCTGGATTTGTCCAGTGCGATCGATTCACACTACGCCGACAAGAAGTTCTGGCCGTCCCCCTTCCTCGCCCTCAACCCGGCCTACGAGAAGGGGCAGACCGTCAAGGAACTGGCCGGCAGCGGCAGCCTCGCGCCCGAGACAGCCCGGGTATTCCGCACCACGGCAGCCGATGGCACCCCGGTCCCAATTCGCTTCCACCGTCACCAGGTCGAGGCGATCAGCAAGGCGCTGCGCGGCCGGAGTTTCGTGGTCACGACCGGCACGGGGTCCGGCAAGTCGCTCTGCTTCTATGTCCCCATCGTCGACCGGATCCTGCGCGCAAGACACGCCTGCGAAGCGCCGCGAACGCGCGCGATCGTGGTCTACCCGATGAACGCCCTCGCGAATTCCCAGCTGGGCGAGATCGAGAAATTCGTGGGGCAATCCGGGTTGCCGGAGGCGATGCAGCCCAACGTCGCGCGCTATACCGGCCAGGAGGACGACACCGAACGCCGTCGCGTCGCGGCGAACCCGCCGGACATCCTGCTCACCAACTACATGATGCTCGAACTGCTGCTCACCCGGCAGGACGAGACCGACGCCAGGGTAATCGGGAATTGCCGTGGTCTGGAGTTCCTCGTGCTCGATGAACTCCACACCTACCGCGGGCGCCAGGGGGCGGACGTGTCGGTGCTTGTCCGGCGCCTCCGCGACCGCTGCCGCGGCGGCGAAGAGCCGATCTGCATCGGCACCTCGGCCACCATGGCCACGGAGGATGTCGCCGACGATCCCGCCGAAACGGTCGCCGGGATATCATCGCGGATCTTCGGCGCAAGCATCACCGCCGACGCCGTGATCACCGAAAGCCTCCGCCGTGCCACCCGTGACGAGCTTTCCCTCTCCTCGGCGAGATCGCGCCTGAAAGAGGTGCTCGAGGCGCCGATTCCCGCGGACCTGACAGACGACGCGCTCGAGCAGCACCCGCTGGCCGTCTGGGCGGAGCTCGAAATCGGGATCGATGAGGCAAAAAGCCGATCACGGCGCGACCCCATCCCGTTCGACGCCGCCGTCGAAAAGCTCGCCGCCGATGCTGGCGTCCCCGTCGATCTCGCCGCCGAGCGGCTGGCGCAGTTCCTCGCCATCGCCGCGCGCCCCGAAAAGGACCGGGGAGGCTCCGGTGACGGCGCCTTCATGGCCTTCAAGCTGCATCGCTTCGTCTCGGGCGCCGGCGACGTTCTCACCACGCTCAAGGCGCCGTCCCGCTCGGTTCTTCTCGAGGGGCAGCGCGAAGACCCGGGTGACCCCGGCACGCGCCTCTACCCGACGCGCTTCTGCCGGTCCTGCGGCCAGGAATACCATGTCGTCACGCTCCGCGAAGGTGCCGAAGGACGCGAGCTGGTCCCGCGCGACATTGACGATGCCCCCACGAAATCCGATCCGGAGGACGAAGAGCCCGGCTATCTTACCCCGGTCGAAGAGGCCGGAGACGCCTTCCGTTTTTCGGGAGACATCGAGACCTATCCGGAGGAATGGCGGGAAGAGAAACGGGGCGTCCAGGTGTTGCGACAAAACCGCAAGAAGCAACAGCCGCGCCGGCTGTCCGTGCGCCCCGACGGCACCGTCGCAGAGTGTCAATGAGCGTTCAAAACTGACCCGTGTTCAGCGTTTAATTTTGACCCAGCCTATGCGGTGCAAAGCCCCCAGGCGGGCCGCCCTCATATAGCGAGTCCGTCTGGGGGCTTTGCTTGCGTGACGTTTATGTTTTTCTGCGTCGCTTGCTTTGTGCGAACCGGTATGACGTGTTTCCGGTTTCGATGATGGCGCAATGATGGGTTACGCGATCCAGAAGCGCGGTTGTCATCTTGGCATCGCCGAAGACCGAGACCCACTCGCCGAACTCCAGATTGGTGGTGATGATGACGCTGGTCTTCTCATAGAGCTTGCTGATCAGATGGAACAGCAATGCGCCGCCTGACTTGGGGAACGGGATGTAGCCCAACTCGTCGATGATGATGCAGTCCAATGCCGAGAGCTGCCGGATGATCTTCCCGGCATTGCCTTCGGCCTGTTCCTTGATCAGGGCGTTGATTAGGTCGACGGCGTTGAAGAAACGGACCTTCTTGCCGTTATTGACCAGGGTGGTTCCAAGCGCGATGGCGATATGAGTTTTGCCGGTTCCGGTTCCGCCCACCAGGATGAGATTGTGCGCCTCCTCGGTGAACTGGCCTGTGCAGAACGGTTCGATCTGGGTCTGGGTGACGGCGGCCGCACCGTAATCGAAGGTGGCGAAGTCCTTGTGATGGGGGAACTTCGCGATGCGCATTTGATACTGGATGGAGCGCACCCGCCGCTCTACAGTCTCGGCGTCGATCATTTGCTTTATCGCTGTGGTCAGACTTGGTGGCTTGCGCGCGGACAGCAAATCATGGGCGCAAGCTGCCATCCCGTGCAGCCTCAGGGCGGTCAGTTGGTCGATGAGGGCGTTCATGCCGCAGCCTCCTCCGTCGAGCACAGCGTCTCATAGCGCTTGCAATCCGCCTCGGGCCGCAAGGTCAGCTGCGGATAGGTATAGGCGTCGCTGAGCGGCGTGATGACCGGCTCCACCAACTGGTTAATCAGGTTGATGATGGCGGGCAGGCGCAGGGTGTTTTGTTGCACCGCCAGTTCGCAAGCCGTCTCGACCACCTCGATCCCGTGATCCTGGGCCAGCAGAAGCAGATCGACGAACTCCCGATCCCCGCCTTTACCAGCCATGTAGTGCTTCCTGATCCGGTGCATGGTCTCAGGCAGTTGCCAGTCCACAAAAGGAGCACCGTCGCGCAGAGCACCGGGCTTGCGATCCAGCAGTGGCACGTAATGCCAAGGTTCAAAATAGCTGACATTGCGGGTGAAGCGACGCTTGTGCTCCGCGATGACATCCTGGCCCGATACCAGCACGATCCGGCCTGCATAGGCGCGCAACGACACATGTTGCCCCGCGAACCGGGACGGCACGCTGTAGCGATTGCTGGCATATTGAACCAGACAGGTGGAACGAACACGAATGGTCTTTTCCACGTATCCGTCAAATGCCCGACCCAGAGGGCGCAGTTCGGCGCGTTCGCCTTCGAACAACTCTGCAATCGTGCGATCCGATTGCTCAGGATGGGGCCGGTTTGCCAGGTCTTCACACCGCAGGCGCAGCCAATCGTTTAGCGCATCGAGATCATCGAAGGCAGGTTTGGGCAAAAACAACCGGCCGCGCAAAAACTGGACCTGGTTCTCAACCTGTCCCTTCTCCCAGCCCGCAGCGGGCGTGCAGGCCACCGGCTCCATCACGTAGTGGTTCATTAGGGCCAGGAACCGAGGGTGGAATACCCGGTCCTTCGAGCGCGAGACATAGGTCACCATGGTCTTGGGGTTGTCGATGATCACACGGCGTGGAACCCCGCCGTAGAAAGACAGCGCCTGCACGAAGGCGTCCAGCACCATCTCCTGGGCTTCGCCGGGATAGGCCACGACAAAGGGCTTGCGGCTGTGGCACAGGCGGAAATGGGCAACCTTCACCTTTTGCTCGATACCGCGCAGAACAACCCGCTCTTCGCTCCAGTCAAATTGCAGCGCGTCGCCTGCCGCAAAATGCAGCGGGATAAAAGCCTCGCCTGAACCGGCACCGACCCGCTTCAGGTCGCGGACAAATCGCTGAACCGGCGAATAAGACCCGGTGTAGCCTTCCATCACGAGCTGCTCATAGAGCTTCTGGGCTGTCCGCCGCTCCCGGCGTGGTCGCTTCTGGTCCTGATCGAACAGCTCCTGAAGCCGAGTATCAAACCCATCGCAAAGCTTATGCCGGACCGGTGGCGCTTGCCGCTGATAGCTTGGCGGGCTGTCGTCTTTCAGATACTTCTTGATCGTGTTCCGCGATAATCCCGTCGTCCGCGCAACAGACCGGATGCTGCGCCCTTCAACCAGAACCCACCGCCGGATCTTCGATACACTTTCCATCAATAACACCTGTTCTTTCCTCCGCACTTGAAGCGCGGATGTTAACGAAACAGGTGGGTCAATTTTACTCGCTCATAACCCACCCAAGTGGGTCAATTTTGCACGCCGATTCACAGCGATCAGGTCGCCGTCGCTCAAGACGTTCATACCGGCCAGCAGGCGGGCCAGTTCGGGCCAGTGCTGCGCCGCTCGATCCGACAGAAAGGCGGGCGGCGTGGTGCCGCTCAGGCGCGCTGGTGTGGCCTCTGCGGCCTCGCCGCGCGTCGTGCCGGATACGACTTTCAACGCATGGGGTTTCGGCTTTCGTGGCATTCGGCTTTTTTCCTTCGGTTTCTGCATTGGCAAAGAAGAGATTGGACTGCCGGTTACAGCTTTGCCCCGGTGAGGAACCGAAGGCCCCGGTAGGGTGCCACCGCGCCCGAACCCCGAAGGGCAGGACGCCGGACGCGGTGGCGATCGGCCTTGCCCGTGACGAGCTAAGCCGGGCGCGGCCTGTCGCGGGGCCGGTGGAGAACAGCCCCGCGCATCTCGTTAGCTTGCAGCGCACTTGGCGAAGCGCACCGCGCGGTCGTCGTAACCGACGCCACCGACACGCCGGCGGATATACCAGCGCACGCGGCCCGGCTGGGTCACGTTGTCGTCGATGGTCACGCGCAGCCCGCCGCGATCCGCAAGCACATAGCCCCGGCCGAAGTCACCGAAGGCGATGGGGTGCGCATCGGCGCCGATCGAGGGCATGGCCTCGCTCAGCATGACAGGATAGCCCATCAAACGCGCCGGTTGGCCAGCCGCCAGGCCATCAGACCAGAGCGGGCGGTTGTCCGCATCCTTCAGCTTGCGGATGGTGCCCGCCGTCGCCGAGTTCATGGCTCAGCGCCCGTTCGACCGGTAGGCGGCCTTCAGGTCATAGACCAGATCGGCCAGCAGGTCCGACACCGCCGCAGCGTCCGCGCCCAGCGTGTCGGCCGTCCCCGAGGCGATGTATTTGAACGCGCCCGCCGTGCGGCTTCCGTCTGCGCCGCTCTCCGGTGCCGTGTTGAGGATGCCCGTCGGCTTGGCGGTGCCGTTGCCCGAGACAATGGCGATTGCCTCGGCTTCGCCCAGGGCCGCGCCCGCTTCCATCGTGAACCAGTCCGCCACGTTGAAGGCGGCGTCGGTCACGAGTTCCTCGGTCGCCTCGACCAGCGCGAACAGCGTGCCGAAAGTCGGCTTCGGTCCGCTCAGCGTCGGCTCGTTGGTGCCGCTTCGCGTGTCGGTCTCGCCGGCCCAGCCGCTTGTCGCGTCGGCATTGGACAGCGGCAGAACCACGTCGCCGGATGCAACCTCGATCTGCCGATCGCCCCCGCGACCTTCTACAGGCATGCCGCCATTGCCCGCAGACCCGAGCTGGCCTCGGACCGTGCCCGGCAGGACGTGCAGGATTTCGA
>NZ_JBKOTX010000174.1:0-11346 GCF_047086965.1 Roseovarius halophilus (ex Wu et al. 2025)
CTATAGCGGTGCGCGATCTCGAACAGGATGCATCCGGCCCGCTGGCCGATGCCTAGCCGCAGCGCCACAAGAACGCCGTGCTGACCGATATCGCCGTGCTCGACCTCGTCGAGGCGTTCTACGACGCCTACGCCCTGCCCGACCACGGAATCACGCAGGGCAAACCGCTGGACCGGCGCGAACCCGACTTCGAAGGAATGCGGATCTACGCCGTCTCGCTCGACCGGCTGGCCGCGCTGCAAAACCGGGTCGAATCGCATTTCGGCATCTCGACGGAGGCACGTACCGCACGCGTGCAGAACGTGCTCCGGCTGGGTCGCAACCTCGATCTCGCGCTGCTTCTCACCGCCGCCGTGGCCTCGATCGGGCTGGCGGCTGCGCTGATCTTCGGCTTCTGGGGCGAGGTTGCGCGCAAACGCCAGACGCTCGCCTCGCTGGCGCTGATGGGGCTGGGCGGCAACCGGCTGTGGATATTCCCGGTCTTTCAGGCGCTGATGTCAGCCGTCGTGGCTCTGGCTGTTTCCTTCGCGCTGCTTCATCTCGCGGCGCTGGCGGCCGAATCGATGTTCGACAGCGGGCTGGCCGACGCGGGCGGGCTGGTGCGCATCACCGGCGCGCAGGCCGGGCTGATCGCGCTGGCCGTGACGGGCTTCGTGATGATCTCCTCGCTGCTGGCCGCGCGCGCCGCGCTGAGGACCGAACCGGCGGCGATACTGCGCGAGGGGGTAACATGATGACCGGGTTCCGCACCTTTCTGCTGGCCTGCGCGACGTCTGCGGCGTTGCTGCTGCCGTCGCTTTCCGGTGCGCAACAGACCGGCGCCCCGCCCGCGTGGGATGACGAGCTGATCGACCCGGCCGGCGGGGCCGACCTGGTCCTGCCGCTTCCCTGCGGGGGCGGCATGGCGTTCCAGCGCATCTCCGTCCCGGTCGAGGCCGACGACCCGATCGCCGACCGTGGCTTTCGCATGGGCCAGTCCGGCGAAAGCACGGGATTTTCCGATTACCTCAGGCCCGCCTTCCTGCGCGGCGCCTTTACCGATGACGAAGGCACCGGATCGGGCGGTAGCCATTATTACATCGCCCGGTACGAGATGAACGCCGCGCAGTACCGCGCCCTTGCCGGCGATTGCGCCGCCCCCTTCACCCGCCGTGACCGCTTCGCGCAGGGCGGGCTCAGCTGGTTCGAGGCGGTGGACCTGTCACGCCGCATGACCGAATGGCTGATGGCCAACGCGCCCGACGCCCTGCCCAGCCAGAACGGGCGCACGGGTTTCGTGCGCCTGCCCACCGAACCCGAATGGGAATACGCCACGCGCGGCGGGGCCCGGATCGACCCCACGTTGTTCCCCGGCCGCCGTTTCTTCGACGCGGGCAAGCTCACCGATTACGCCCATGTCCAGAAAGCCGGCCAAAGCCGGGGGCGGCTGCGGCCGGTCGGCCTGCTTGCGCCCAATCCCGCCGGGCTTTTCGATATCTACGGCAATGCCGAGGAACTGATGCTGGAACCCTTCCGACTCAACGCGGTGGGCCGCGCGCACGGGCAGGTGGGCGGCATGGTCACGCGTGGCGGGTCCATCGACACGCAACCGGCGGGGGTCTATACCGCGCAGCGTCGCGAATATCCGATGTTCAGCACCCGCGACGGTCAGGCGCTCGACAGCACCTTTTTCGGGGCGCGTTTCGTGATCGGCGCGCATGTTGTCTCCGACGCGGCCTATGACACCATCCGGCAGGAGTGGCGCGACCGCGTTGACAGCGAAACGCGACAGTCCGAGGCCGAGCCGCAGGGCTTGCTCGCCGGCCTCATCGAGGACGAGATCGACCCCCGGCGCAAGCAGGCCCTGAGCGACCTGCAACTCGAATTCCGCCGCGCGCGGGAAGCCGCCGCCAACTCCATGCGGCAGGCCGCGCGGTCCACGCTCATCAGCGGCGCCGCCTTCGTCGAGACCCTGATCGAGGACAGCCGCGCCATCCGCCAGATCGAGCTGCGGATCCGCACCCTGCGCGACCAGATCGGCATCGCGGCGGGCAGGCAGAAAAAACAGCTCCTCGCCGCGTTCCGCAACAACATCGACCAGATAACCACCCTGCGCGAGGGTCGGCGTACGTACCTGCTATCCTACCGCGCCGCGCTGGAAACCCTGTCGCAGGACGTGCCGCCGGCCAATCTGGACCGCGCCTACCAGACCCTCACGCAGGGCCTCGTGGCGGCCGAACAGGTGGACATGCTGGAAATGCTGCGGCTCTTCTGGGCCGATCTGGAAACCTACCGCGACATGCCGGACATGAGCGCGCCGGACCTTCTGACCCTCGCCATCGGGCGCTGACACGGCCAGTCAGCAACATCCGGCTACAGGGTAGCGAACTCGTAGGTCACGGCATGCGATCCGCCGCCGTCCACCCCGTCGAGAATCCGCGCAAGAACGCGGCGATCGGTCGAGTTGGCCTTGGCCTCCGACACGCTCGCGCTCCACCACAACAGCCGCGTGGGCTCGGCCTGCGCACCTTCGGGCATGACGGTTACCATCAGCCCGGCCACCAGGCCGACGACGGCTGAACCGCCCGCCCGCAGACACGCCCGCAAGGCGCCCGTCATTCCACCACGCTCTTGCGGGTGGGCATCGGCGGGCCCTCGGGCTCGGGCGCCGTGTCGCTGTCAATGGCCGTGCGCCTGTCGCCCGGCGGGAAACTGGCCGAGATATACGGGCGCTTCTGGCGGCCGCCGGGCTTGTCCGATGTTTCCACCAGCGCGTGAAGCGTCACCGCGTTACCCATGAAATCGCGATAGGTGCCCACCGGCGCCTCCGCCTGGCTGGGGACCGATTCCCAATGCCGCAGGATGTCGATCGGCCTTGCACTCTCGGCCTGCCGCAACAGCACGTCGCCCACGAAATCACCGTCGCGCGACGGGTTGGTGCGGCCGCTGAAGGCCACGCCGGGCAGCAGCGCGTCCACGATCCGGTTCGCCCCGGCCTGGTACTCATCGTGATCGGTGCCCACCAGCAGGCCCCCACCCTGTTCCTTGAGCGCCATCACCTGGTTCACCAGCAATGCCCCGGCCGCGCCGTTCGGGCCGGGAAACCGCGTTTCGGGCGTGGTGCGCGTGCTGCGTATCCACAGCGTGCCGTCCAGTATCAACGCGCGCTTGCCCCCGCGGTAGAACGCCCTGACAGCCGCCATGTCGCCCGCGCCGAAGGGCACGGTCTTGCTGGTGACGTCGAGCACGACGATGTCATAGCCCTGTCCGTCCATCTGCATGGCAAGCGCGCCCTGCCGGCGCGAATGCCTGAACGTCACGTCGAACACGCCGCCGCCGCCATACCCGTCAAGGAAACGCGCCATCTTCTCGCGGTCGGCGGCGTTCGTCGCGTTCGGATAGGGCGGGGAGCCGTCCCACCACAGCACGCGCGCCGCCTCCGCGCCCGCGGCCCCGGCAACAGCCATCCACAGGGCCGCCCCTGCCATGAAACGTTGTACCACCCTGCGCATCACGTCACCCGCTACCGTTTTACGATCAAGCCTATCCCGACCCGCCCGCGAAATCCAACGCCTTGGCGGTGGAAAAATTGAACGCGGCGGCCCGATCGGGTTAAGCTCCGACTCGGCCCCGACCGGGGGCAGGCAAAAGGGCGCGGCCATGTCTCATCTCGTCAGGGTTTTCGTCATCGCGGGGGCGGTCGGGCTGCTGTGCCTGACCGCGGCGGCGGGCTATGCGGCGCTCAGGGCCTGCGCGCTCGACGTGGCGTGGCTGTCGCAGCTCGACGGCTGTCCCGCCCCGGCCGAAAAGGAAAGGCGCGAACGGCTGGACAGGCTGGCCGCCGACCGCGCCGTGCTGGAACAACGGATCGACCGGGCCGAGGCGCGGCTCGCCGCGCGCCAATGCACCGCCGTCCTGCCCGATCCGGACACGCCCCTGCCCGACCGCGCATGGCGGCAGGGCGATCTGGAAACGCTTTACGGGTGCTGGTCGCTCGGCAGCAGCTACCGGACACGCGACGTGGATACGGGCAAGATCGTGTCCTACCCGGACTGGCACATGTGTTTCAACGCGCGTGGCGAGGGCCGGCAGGTGATGCGCGGCGATGACGGCTCGGTCTGCGAGGGGCCGGTGCAGGCCCGCATTGACAACCGGAACCGCCTGATCCTCGGCGAGGGCGGCAACCTGTCCTGCGACGATGGCGGCTATATCCACCGCCGCGATATCGCCTGCGCACGCGGCGGCGATGCCGGCGCCGTGACCTGCGAGACCCTGCAGCCCGAAACCAACGGCCAAGCCAGCGTGCCGCTCACCCGCCTGCGCTGATCGGCCCGCGGGCCGCTGGACAATCCGGGCAATACCGGCTCACCCGACCCGGACAGGAAAAACCGCCGCGGCCCCGCCCGGCCCCACACAGGAGAGCGCGCATGTCAAACGCCAGCAGATACGGCATCCTTTTCGACCCCTTGAAAATCGGCCCGGTCACCGCGCCGAACCGGTTCTACCAGGTGCCCCACTGCAACGGCATGGGCCACGTCCACCCCCGCGCCGAGGCCGCCAATCGCGGGATGAAGGCGGCGGGCGGCTGGGGCACGGTCTGCACGCAGGAAACCGAGATCCACCCGACATCCGATCTGTCCCCATCCGCCGAGCAGCGCATCTGGGACGACCGCGACATCCCCGCGCTGCGCCTGATGACGGACGCCGTGCACGAACACGGCGCACTGGCCGGGATCGAACTGGCGCATAACGGCCACCACGCCCAGAACCTCACCAGCCGCGCGCCCGCGCTCGGACCGATGGACATGGCGCTGCACCTTGGCTACCCCAAGCAGGCCCGCGGCATGGACAAGTCCGACATCGCCGCCCTGCGCCGCTGGCACCGCGCCGCCGCCCGGCGCGCGCGGCAGGCCGGTTTCGACATCGTCTATGTCTATGCCGGCCACCACATGACCCTGCCGCACCAGTTCCTGCTGCCGCACTACAACGACCGCGCCGACGAATACGGCGGCAGCCTGGGCAATCGCCTGCGCCTCACCCGCGAACTGCTCGAGGACACTCTGGAGGAACTGCACGGCGAATGTGCCGTGGCCTTCCGCTTCGCCGTGGATGAAATGGCCGGCCCTGACGGGATGCAGGCCGCCGAGGAAGGCCGCGCCGTGGTCGAGATGCTGGCCGAGATGCCCGACCTGTGGGACGTGAACGTCGCCGGCTGGGAAAACGACAGCCTCACTACCCGGTTCGAACCGAACGACGGCTACCAGATTCCCTATATCGATTTCGTCAAGCAGGTGACCTCGAAACCCGTGGTCGGGACCGGCCGGCTCACCTCGCCCGACATGATGGTCGGGCTGATCCGCAAGGGCACGCTCGACCTGATCGGTGCGGCGCGCCCGTCGATATCCGACCCTTTCCTGCCCGCCAAGATACGCGAAGGCCGAATCGAGGACATCCGCGAATGCATCGGCTGCAACGTCTGCGTCTCGGCGGACAATCTCTGCGTGCCGATCCGCTGCACCCAGAACCCCACGCAGGGCGAGGAATGGCGCCGCGGCTGGCACCCCGAGGTGATCACGCCCCGGGCCACCGAGGAGGCCGCGCTGGTGATCGGCGCCGGGCCGGCTGGGCTGGAATGCGCGATGCAACTGGCACGCCGCGGCTATCACGTGACGCTGGCCGAGGCCGGCGAGGCGCCCGGCGGCCGCGTGGCACGCGAATCCGCCCTGCCGGGTCTTGGCGCATGGGGCCGCGTGGCCGATCATCGCCTGCACGACCTGCACCGTCGCCCGAATGTCGACATGTTCCTGCAAAGCCCGCTGGACGCGGCGCAGGTGGCCGAACTGGGTATTCCCAATGTTTTCCTCGCGACCGGCAGCACGTGGCGTCGCGACGGGCGCGGCCGCACGGCCCCGCGCGGTATGCCCATTGCCGACGGGGCGCGGGTGCTCACCCCCGACGATATCATGGCCGGGGACGTGCCCGGCGGCAGCACGCTTGTCTTCGATGACGACCAGGGCTACCTCGCCGCCGTGCTGGCCGAGAAACTCGCAGCGGCGGGCGGCACGGTCAGCTACGCCACCCCGGCGCCCATCGTCTCGGCCTTCACGGACCACACGCTGGAACAGTCACGCGTCCATGCCCGGCTGGCGGGGTCGGGCGTGGCCATCACGACGGCCCATGCCCTGACCGCCGTCGGGGCCGGCACGGCCCGGCTGGCCTGCATGCACACGGGCACGGCGCGCGACTTGGCCTGTGATCAGGTGCTGCTGGTGACCGAACGCGCGCCGGAAACGGCGCTTCACGCCGATCTCGTCGCCTCGGCCACCGGCTTCCGCCACCTCGAAATCATCGGCGACGCGGCGATGCCCGGCCTGATTGCCGACGCGGTGTGGTCCGGCCACATGGCGGCGCGCAATTTCGAACGCCCCGCCGAGGCGATCGAGGCCGACTGGTTCCGGCGTGAAATGGTCGATCTCGGGGGCTGAGGCCGTCGCGGCACAATGCTGATTGGCCTGCACTGCGCCGCCGGCCCGCCCCGGCCGGCGGCAGGAATTTGCCACGTTTGTTTTATTTATTGATAACAATTGAAACGTTTGTTTTAGTGCCTGCAACCACGCGGGGAGCGGGACATGAAACGCCCTTTCATCATGGTGGCGCCCAACGGCGCCCGGCGCGGCAAGGCCGACCACCCGGCCCTGCCCGTCAGCACCGACGAGCTTGTCCAAACAGCGGCTGCCTGTCACGACGCCGGCGCGCAGGGGTTTCACCTTCATGTGCGCGACGATGACGGACAACATTCGCTTGATCCGGGGCGGTACCGCGAAACGCTTGACGAACTGGCGCGCGCCGTGCCCGACCTGCGCCTGCAAATCACCACCGAATCGGGCGGCCGCTTCGACGTGGCGACCCAACTCGCGACGCTGCGCGCGGTCCGGCCCGGCTGGGCCTCCGTCGCCGCGCGGGAAATCGCGCGCGATCCCGACCTTGCCGACGCGGCCTACGGTACCTGCGCCGAGCAGCGTACCGAGGTCCAGCACATCGTCTACGAACCCGCCGACCTGGCTCTGCTGGCGGATTGGCGCGCGCGCGGCGTCGTGCGCGAGGACCAGACATCGGTGATTTTCGTTCTGGGCCGCTACAGCCCGCCGCGCCCAGCCCGGCCGAGCGATCTGGCAGCCTTCGGGCCCGTGCCGTCATGGGCCGGGACGTGGATGCTCTGCGCTTTCGGCCCGCGCGAACATGACTGCCTGATCGCCGCGGCCCGCGCGGGCGGCGACCTGCGCGTCGGGTTCGAGAACAGCCTTCAAGACGGGCAAAAGTCCCCGCACAAGGACAACGCCGCCTCGGTCGCGGCGCTTGTCGATCGACTGGAAAGGATCACGGCATGAGCCATGTTTTTCCCCGCAACTGCGCCGCCCACCTGCCGACCGCGGTCGGCGGCGACGGCTGCTACCTGATCGACAGCACCGGCAAACGGTATTTCGACGGCTCCGGCGGCGCCGCCGTGTCCTGCCTCGGCCATTCCAATGCGCGCGTCACGCAGGCCATCAAGGATCAGCTCGACCGGGTCGCCTTCGCGCATACCGGCTTCTTCACCTCCGAACCGGCCGAGTCGCTGGCCGACCTGCTGATTTCGCAGGCGCCGGGCGATCTGGACCGCGTCTATTTCGTCTCCGGCGGGTCCGAGGCCACCGAGGCCGCGATCAAGCTGGCGCGCCAGTACTTCACCGACCGCGGCGAACCGCAGCGCCGCCACCTCGTCGCCCGGCGGCAAAGCTACCACGGAAACACGCTGGGCGCGTTGGCCGCCGGGGGCAACGAATGGCGCCGCCGCCAGTTCGACCCGCTGCTGATCGGGGTCAGCCACATCGCGCCATGCTATGCCTACGCCGACCGTCACGCGGACGAGACGCCCGACGCGTATGGCGCGCGCGTCGCGCAGGAACTCGAGGATGAGATCCTGCGCCTCGGGCCCGACACCGTGATGGCCTTCATGGCAGAAACCGTCTCGGGCGCGACACTGGGCGCGGTACCGCCGGTGCCGGGCTATTTCACGCGTATCCGCGAGATCTGCGACAAGTACGGCGTGCTGCTGATCCTTGACGAGGTCATGTGCGGCATGGGTCGGACCGGCCACCTTTTCGCCTGCGAGGCCGAGGGCATCGCGCCCGACATCCTGTGCATCGCCAAGGGGCTCGGCGCCGGGTATCAACCGCTCGGCGCGATGCTGTGCACCGGCGGCATCCACGACACCATCGCCGGCGGCACCGGGTTTTTCCAGCACGGCCACACCTATGTGGGCCACCCCACCGCCGCCGCGGCGGGCCTTGCCGTTGTCCACGAAATACGCGACCGCGATCTGGTCGCGCAGGTCCGCGCACGCGGCGATTTCCTGGAACGGGAACTGACCCGCCGCTTCGGCGGGCACCCGCATGTTGGCGATATCCGCGGCCGGGGCCTGTTCCGCGGGATGGAATTCGTCACCGACCGCGGCAGCAAGGCCCCGTTCGACCCGCGGCTCGGGCTGGCCGGCAAGCTCAAGAGAGCGGCCTTCGCCGAGGGGCTGATCTGCTATCCCATGCCCGGCACGCGCGACGGCCGCCATGGCGATCACGTGCTGCTCGCCCCGCCGTTCATCGCCACCGAGGACGAACTTTCGGACGCGCTCGATGCGCTGGAAAAAGCGGTCGGCGCCACGATCGGCCAACAGGTCGCTTGACCGCGCGGCCCCCGCGGTGGCTTGTCTTTTCCGAACTTATCTGGAAATATTCAGTTAACAGAATGTCTGGGAGGATATCATGACCACACGCCGAAACGTCCTGATGGGGCTGGCGGCCATGCCGCTGGCCCACCGCGCATGGGCCGCGCAGACGGTGACGCTGGGCGCCCGCACCGTCACGACACTGTCGGACGGAAACCTGACCCTGCCCGCCGATTTCCTTTTCGGCGGCCTGCCCGAGGCGGAACTATCCGAGATACTCGCGCGCCACGGTATCCCGCAGGATCAGGTCGAACCACCCTGCAACGTCACGCTGATGCGGCACGGGGACCGGATCGTGCTGTTCGACGCCGGGTCCGGGCCGGCCTTCATGCAAAGCGCCGGGCGCCTGCCCGGCGCGCTCGAGGCCGCCGGGCTGGCCCCCGGTGACGTCACCGACGTGATCTTCACGCACGGGCATCCCGATCACCTCTGGGGCGTGCTGGACGATTTCGACGAGCCGCTTTTCTACAACGCGACCTATCATTTCGGCCGGACGGAATGGGATTACTGGCGCGATCCCGACACCGTGGACACGATAGGGGAGGCGCGCGCGGCCTTCGCGGTGGGCGCGCAGCGCCGCATGGACGCCATCGAGGCAGCCTGCGAATTCTTCGATGCGGGCGACGAGGTGCTGCCGGGCGTCATGGCCCATGCCAGCTTCGGGCACACGCCCGGCCACATGTCCTACGAGATCCGCGACGGGTCCGAGTCGCTCATGGTGGTTGGCGACGCGATCGTGAACGGGCACGTGGCCTTCGAACGCCCCGAGTGGCCCAGCGGCTCCGATCAGGATCAGGACATGGGCATCAAGACCCGGCAGCGCCTGCTCGATCAGCTCGCCACCGACCGGATGCGCATGATCGGCTTTCACCTGCCCGGCGGCGGGATCGGCCGCGTCGAACGCGCGGACGGCGCCTATCGCTTCGTGACGGAGGGCTGAACCGTGAAACCGCTTGCATTCCTGACCGCACTGCTTGTCGCCGCGCCGGCGCTGGCATCCGAGGACATCGCCGACAAGTATCCCGGTTCCCTGCTTTACGATGAGCCGGTCGAGGTGATCCCGCATGTCTGGTCGGCCATCGGCGCCACGGCCCCGCCCACCTATGAAAACGCAGGCCACAACAACAACCTCAGCTTCATCGTCACCGGCGACGGGGTCGTGGTGGTCAACGGTGGCGCCTCCTACGGGCTGGCCAAGGCGCTGCACGCCGAGATCCGCCAGATCACCGACCAGCCCGTGAAACTGGTCTTCAACGAGAACGGGCAAGGCCACGCCATGCTCGGCAATTCCTACTGGGCCGAACAGGACGTGCCGATCGTCGCCCACGAGGACGCGGCCCACGAGATCGCGGAATACGGCGGCTCCGCCCTGCAGGCGGCCCAGCGTGTCACCAAGGACCGCGCCGACAAGACCACCGTCGTCGCCCCGACCGAAACCTTCGCGGAGGACTACGTCGTCGAGATGGGCGAATTCCGGATCGAGGCGCGCTATCTCGGGCCGGCGCACAGCCCCGGTGACATCGTGGTCTGGCTGCCCGATCAAAGCCTCGTCATCTCGGGCGACATGGCCTTTCACGAACGCCTGCTGCCGATATTCCAGCACACCTACACGGCCGACTGGCTGGACACGTGGGAGGCAGAGTTCGAACCGCTGGAAGCCACCTACGTGATTCCCGGCCACGGCCACCCGACCAACATGGCGCAGGTCAGCCGCTATACCAGGGATTACCTCGTTTACCTGCGCGGCAAGATCGGCGCGCATCTGGATTCGGGCGGCGACCTCAGCGATGCCTATTACGTCGACCAGTCGCCCTATGCCCATCTCGACACGTTCGAGGAACTCGCGACCAAGAACGCCGGCCGCGTCTATGAACAGATGGAATGGGAATAGCCCAACGATGGCCCGCGTTTGACCGGCCATCCCGGCCCGGTATCCGCAACGGGATGCCGGGCCTTGGTTTGTCCGCTCTGGACCGCGGCCCGGCCGGAACGTACCCAACGCCGACGCGAAACGGACACGGAAAATCGCGGTCGTGCCGTTGTTATTCGGCCGGCTGGCCCCGTGCCACCGTCATGCCCATCCGTTGCAGGGCGACATGCGTCGCCATCGCGCCCAGCCACATGCAGAACACCGCGACCCAGGCCGTCACGGCGAAAACGGCGCCGCCCGACATGCCCGCGCCCACCGCGCAGCCCCCCGCCAGCATCGCGCCGAAGCCCATCAGCACAGCGCCGACAAGGTAGCGTTCCATCGGTGTATCGGTGCCAAAGCGCTGAACGCTGAATTCCCGGCTCAGGATCGCGGCCAGCGCGGACCCCGCGAACACCCCCGGCACCAACCCGACGCCGAACCCCGGCGGCAGCGTGGTGGAATTTACCAAGCCCATCAGCGTATCCGTCGATGGCCCCGTAAAGGTGACCGACGAAACCGGGATGATCTCGAAGGAGACGATGGAGACCGAATAGGTCGCGACCCAGCCAAGCGCGACCGCCAGCCCCACGAAGGCCGCGGCGACCGACCGGCTCAGCCCGGTGCGCCGCCGCCACGCGAGGATGACCGAAAGCACCAGCGCCACCGCCGCCAGTACCGCCGCCGCCCCGTGGCC
>NZ_JBKOTX010000175.1:0-11303 GCF_047086965.1 Roseovarius halophilus (ex Wu et al. 2025)
GAAACTCGGCCGTTCCGAAATGATGTCAGGCGGCCGGCGCAAGCAGGCCCTTCTGGGTGACGCCATGGAGGCGGTGCAACCCCGCGAGGTCCTGCGCGGCCTGCGCGGCCTGTCGCGCGGCGGCGACGGCATCCCCCGGGCCTGGCGTGGCCCCGGTCTCGGGGGCCGCGGCCTCTGCCTGCGGCGTCGCAGCTTTCGCCGCGGCCGCGGCGGGGGGCGCGGTGTCCGGCAGGTCATAGCGGTTCAGCGCCGTGTCCCCGATGGCCTCGTCCGCGCCCATCTCGATCTGCCAATCGAGAAGCGCCTTTGCCGTCCAGTAATCCAGTGCCGATTCCATGGCGGTACCCTACTCCCCCGCGACAGCCGGCAAAAGCCATGCCGCGCTTGCCCCCGGGACGGGCCACACCTATAACCCCCGCAGTCACGCCCACGGCACCGACAAGGGGAGCGGCCATGACCTTCCGCGCGGAGCACCTTCTGGGGATCGAGCATCTCTCGCCCGCCGATATCACCAGTCTCCTGAACCTCGCCGATCAATATGCCGAGCACAACCGCGAGGGCCGCGCCCATCGCGACGTTCTGGAAGGGCTGACCCAGATCAACATGTTCTTCGAGAACTCCACCCGCACCCAGGCGAGCTTCGAGATCGCCGGGACGCGACTGGGCGCGGACGTGATGAACATGGCCATGCAGGCCAGTTCGGTGAAAAAGGGCGAGACGCTGATCGACACCGCGCTCACCCTCAATGCGATGCGGCCCGATCTGCTCGTGGTGCGGCACCCGCAGTCCGGCGCGGTTGACCTTCTGTCGCAAAAGGTCGAATGCGCGGTGCTCAACGCCGGGGACGGGCGCCACGAGCACCCAACCCAGGCGCTGCTGGATGCGCTGACCATCCGCCGCCACCATGGCCGTCTGCACCGGCTGTCCATCGCCATCTGCGGCGATATCGCGCACAGCCGCGTGGCGCGATCCAACATCCTGTTGCTGGGCAAGATGGAAAATCGTCTGCGGCTTGTCGGGCCGCCCACGCTGATGCCCGCGCAGATCGAGGACTTCGGCGTCGAGGTCTACCATGACATGGCCGAGGGGCTGCGCGACGTGGACGTGGTGATGATGCTGCGCCTTCAGCGCGAACGCATGGACGGCGGTTTCATCCCCTCGGAACGCGAGTATTTCCACCGCTACGGGCTGGACGCCGAGAAGCTGGCCTATGCAAGGGAGGACGCCATCGTCATGCACCCCGGCCCGATGAACCGCGGGGTCGAGATCGACGGAACCATCGCCGACGACATCAACCGCAGCGTGATCCAGGAACAGGTCGAGATGGGCGTCGCCGTGCGCATGGCTGCCATGGATCTTCTGGCGCGTAATCTGCGCGCCCGCCGCGGGGCCGAGGCCGCCGGGGTGATGGTGTGACGGCCAGTGCCGGCGGCCCGGCCCTGCAGGAAGGGGAAGAGGTGATCTTCGACCATGTGCCTTCGCTGCGGTCCTTCCAGGGGACGGCGCTTGTGGCGCTGGGGCTGACGTTGCTTCCGGTGGTGGCCTTCGCGGCGGCTTTTCCCGACAGTTTCTGGCCTGCCTTGCCTGTCTTCCTGACCTGCTTGATCCTGCTACAGGAACGGGTCCGCCTGGGACGTCACCGCGCCTGGATCACCCGGCGGCGCATCATTCTGCAAGGGGGCGAAGAGGTTGCGATGTCGGATGTGGAACAGGCCAGGCCGCGCCTCCACGGGGTGCGGGTGACCTGCCCGCGCGGGCCGGTGCGGCGACTGGACCTCTCCTATGCGCCCGACAGGTCGGCCCTGGCGCAGGCGATCAACAGCGCGGCAAAGGAGGCAGCATGAGCGATCAACTGGCGATACCGGCGGCCTCGGTCCGCAGCGTTTGGGTCTTCTCCGTCGACCTGCCCGAGTCTGACCTGGACGCCTTCCGCGGCAAGGCTCCGGAAGGCGCCAACGGGTGCCTGTCGCCGCTGATGGAGGCCGTCGGAGCCGGGCGGCTGGCCCCGTCGCACGTGGAACTGTTCATGGCCGAGACCCTCGCGGGTTATGGAATGGCCGATTACCTGATCGAGGCGAATGGCATGGACGCGGTCAGTGTGGACCCCGACCGCGCGCGGCTCGACGCGCTGACGGGGCCGGTTCTGCTGGTCTTTTCGGGCGCGCTGGCCGATGGCATCGACCGGCTGGAGCCCAAGGCGCCGCTGACGCTGGTAGGCCGCTACACCGAGACGGTGACGTTCACGCTGCGCGCGCCGCTGCGGTCCGACGCCGCCGAAACCCCTGCCGCGTCGGTCGAAGACCCCCTGGACAAGCGCCCCTCGGACGCGGCCATGTCCGGGCGGATCGCGACGATCGCCTTGCTGGTTCTGTTCCTCGTGGTGGGTCTGATGCTCTGGGTGGCGGCATGAGCGATTATGAACTGACACCCACGG
Source organism: Roseovarius halophilus (ex Wu et al. 2025) (assembly GCF_047086965.1). Lineage (NCBI taxonomy): Bacteria > Pseudomonadati > Pseudomonadota > Alphaproteobacteria > Rhodobacterales > Roseobacteraceae > Roseovarius > Roseovarius halophilus (ex Wu et al. 2025). Next base: position 2,435 of record NZ_JBKOTX010000175.1, read on the forward strand.
TCGATCTGGCGCCGGACGAAAAGGTGCGGGCCAGTTTCACGGCAGACCGCATGACCTACTGGCGGGATATGGCCTGGATGGCCGTGGTCGCCATGCTGGGCGGGATGGCCGTGCTCTGGGCCTTCGGCAACCCGCATGTCTGGACCGGTGCCATCGGTGGTCTTGCGGCCATCGCCCTGCGCGGATGGTATGTCCTGAGCGACGAGATGGGCGTGCGCTGGGATCTGACCGACCGCCGCCTGCTGGGCCCGGCGGGCCGCGACATCGCGTTGTGCGCGATCGACAAAGTGCGGCGGCTGGGATCGGCGGTTCAGATCGTCACCCGCGGCGGCGACAAGCACCTGATCAAGTACCAGGCCGACGCGCCCGCGGTCATGGCACAGTTGGACCGGGCGAAAGGGGGCTGAGATGAAAACGCTGATCGAGAACGCCCGGCTGATCGACCCCGAGGCGGGCACCGAGACCCCGGGCGCGGTGCTTGTCGAGGCCGGGTGCATCCGCGATGTCATCACCGGCGACACCGCCGGGATCGAGGCGGTCCGGGTGGACGCGGGCGGCGCTTGCCTCGCCCCCGGGATCGTGGACATCGGCGTGAAGGTCTCCGAGCCGGGCGAGCGCCACAAGGAGAGCTTTGCCAGCGCGGGCCGGGCAGCCGTCGCCGGGGGGGTGACCACCATCGTGACGCGCCCCGATACGCAGCCTGCCATCGACACGCCCGAGACGCTGGAATTCGTCGAGCGCCGGGCCAGTGCCGACACGCCGGTCACGGTGCTGCCCATGGCCGCCCTGACCAAGGGTCGCGAGGGCCGCGAGATGACCGAGATCGGCTTTCTGATGGACGCAGGCGCCGTGGCCTTTTCGGATGCCGACCGGGTGGTGACGGACACGCGGGTCTTCGCCCGGGCGCTGACCTACGCAAGGTCGCTCGATGCGCTGGTGATCGGCCACGTTCAGGAGCCGGGCCTCTCGGCGGGGGCGGCGGTGACCAGCGGCAAGTTCGCCTCGCTGCGCGGCCTGCCCGGCGTGTCGCCCATGGCCGAGCGGATGGGGCTGGACCGCGACATCGCCCTGCTGGAGATGACCGGCGCGACTTATCATGCCGACCAGATCACAACGGCGCGCGCCCTGCCGGCGCTGGAGCGGGCCAAGCGCAACGGGCTGAACATCACCGCCGGGGTCGGGGTGCATCACCTGACACTCAACGAGTTGGACGTGGCCGACTACCGCAGCTTCTTCAAGCTCAAGCCGCCGCTGCGCGCCGAGGATGACCGCCAGGCGGTGGTCGAGGCCCTGGGCGCGGGGCTGATCGACATCATCTCGTCCATGCACACCCCGCAGGACGAGGAATCCAAGCGCCTGCCCTTCGAGGAGGCCGCCAGCGGCGCGGTCGGCCTGGAAACCCTGCTTCCGGCGGCGCTGCGGCTGGTCCATGCGGGGGCGCTCAGCCTACCGCAGCTGTTCCGGGCGCTGTCGCTGAACCCCTCGGCGCGGCTGGGGCTGAACAGTGGCCGCCTGGTCGGGGGGGCACCCGCCGACCTGGTGCTGTTCGATCCGGATGCCAGCACCCGGCTGGACCGGGCCACGCTGCAGTCGAAATCCCGCAACACGCCCTTTGACGGGGCCATCCTGCAAGGCAAGGTGCTGGGCACCTGGTCGGGGGGGCAGCGTGTTTACGGCTGAGGCGGGGCGCGCCCCGTGGACGGGGCGCCTGCGCTGCGTTCAGGCAGCGCCCGCCGACCCCAGGGAGGGACCATGCCAGAGATCGTGAGTTCCCCTTCCGTGCTCGGCCTCTGGGCGGCGATTGGCTATCTCGTGGGCTCGGTCTCGGCGGGGCTGCTTATGGCGCGCCTTTTCGGGTTGGGTGACCTGCGCCGGATCGGCTCGGGCAATATCGGTGCCACTAATGTCCTGCGCACCGGCAACAAGGTGGCGGCGGCCCTGACCCTCGCCCTGGACGCGGGCAAGGGGGCCATCGCGGTGCTGCTGGCCCGTGCCTTCGTCGCGGGGGACGCGGTGCAACTGGCCGGGCTGGCCGCCTTCCTGGGCCACTGCTTCCCGGTCTGGCTGCGCTTTCGCGGCGGCAAGGGGGTGGCCACTTTCCTCGGCACGCTGCTGGCGCTGGCCTGGCCGCTGGGTCTCGCGGCCTGCGCCACATGGGCGGCCACGGCGGCGCTGTCCCGCATCTCGTCGCTTTCGGCGCTGGTGGCGGCCGTGCTGGGCCCGCTCTGGGCGGCTGCGCTGGGGCGGCCAGATCTGGGGATGCTGTGCCTTGTCCTTGCGCTGGTGATCTTCTGGCGGCACGCGGACAATATCCGGCGCATTCTGAACGGCACCGAGAAGCGGATCGGGCAGAAATCGTGACACGCGGCTCGTACCCGAGCGGCGTGCTCAGTAGCTGAACTCCTTGTAGATACGGGTCAGGTCGCCGCCCCATGCCCCGTGATAGGCCTCGAGCAGTTCATCCGCCGGGGTCCGTCCCGTCTCGATCGTGTCTTCCAGCGCGTGCAGGAAGTGACGCTCGTCCACCACCATCCCGCCCAGCCCGGGCCGGGCGCGGGCCTTCAACCCGCCGCGGGCGATGTCGACGACATCCTTGGCCAGGTCCTGCATGGTGCGCCCGCCAACCTTGGCCTGTAGCCCGTGGACCGCGGCCTCGACCCGCCAGGCCTCGCGCGTCTCGGCATCCCAGTCCTTGACGAGGTCCCAGGCGGCATCCAGGGCGCCCTGGTCGTACATCAGCCCGACCCAGAAGGCGGGCAGGGCGCAGAGCCGCCGCCAGGGGCCGCCATCGGCGCCACGCATCTCGATGAATTTCTTGATCCGGGCCTCGGGAAAGATGGTGGTCAGGTGATCGGCCCAATCCGACAGGGTCGGGGTTTCGCCGGGCAGGGCGGGCAGCTTGCCATTCAGGAAATCGCGGAAGGACTGGCCCAGGGCGTCGATATACTTGCCGTCGCGGTAGACGAAATACATCGGCACATCGAGCGCGTAGTCGACCCAGCGCTCGAACCCCATGCCCTGTTCGAAAACGAAGGGGAGCATCCCGGTCCGGTCCGCGTCGAGGTCGCGCCAGATGCGGCTGCGCCAGCTTTTGTGGCCGTTTACCGTGCCCTCGAAGAAGGGCGAATTGGCGAACAGTGCCGTGGCCACAGGTTGCAGGGCCAGGGCAACCCGCAGTTTCCGGACCATGTCCGCCTCGGACCCGAAGTCGAGGTTCACCTGCACCGTGCAGGTCCGATACATCATCTGGGTGCCGTGGGTGCCGACCCGGCCCATGTAATCGGTCATCAGACGGTAGCGCCCCTTGGGCATCATCGGCATCTCGTCATGTGTCCAGATCGGGGCGGCACCCAGGCCGATGAAGCCCGCGCCGATCTCGTCGGCGATGTCCTTGACCTCGCGCAGGTGGGTGTTCACCTCGTCGCAGGTCTGGTGGATGGTCTCCAGCGGCGCGCCCGACAGTTCCAGCTGCCCGCCCGGTTCGAGCGAGACATTGGCGCCGTCCTTTTCCAGCCCGACGATGTTCTCGCCCTCGAAGACCGGCGCCCAGTCATAGCGAAAGCGCAGCCCTTCCAGCATCGCCTTGATCGAGCGTTCGCCGTCATAGGGCAGGGGCCGCAGGGTCTCGGTGCAATAGCCGAACTTCTCGTGCTCGGTGCCGATGCGCCAGTCTGCCTTGGGCTTGCAGCCCGCTTCGAGATAGGCGGCAAGCTCGTCTTGGCTCTCGATGGGGCCGCCGCCGGTCTGGGGAATGGACATGGGCGCGCGCCCCTCTTGTTTCTGTGATGTTCAGCGGGCTTGGTGCATCGCGCAGCGGGGCAAGTCAATGCACGGGGTCTGCGCGTTTTCGCGCGGGTCAGCGCAACCGACGCGCATGGGATGCCTCGCGGGTCCAGAGCGTGCGCGCCTGCGGGCTGGGGTGGTCCAGCGCGTGCAGCAGGTGATCGAGCCCGACCCCGGGCAGGGCGGCGAAGACATCGAATAGTCCGTCGGCGCCGCGCGCATCTGCCGGAATCGCAAGGCGGCTGCCGTCCTCGCCCACCAGCACCCAGTCGGGGCCGCCGGGGTGCAGTTCCAGCCTGGCAAGGGAGCCCATGTCCATGATCCCGCCCGCCTCGGGGCCCATGTAGGCGACGCGCCCTTCGCGCACCGTGACGATCCCCGGCCCGTCGCCCGCGCGGCGAAAGCGCCCGCGCTGGATGCCGGTGAGCACCAGCGCCAATCCCGCCATGACAACCGCCCATCCCAGCCATTGCAGGATGCCGAAGGCGGCCAGCCCCCAGTAGAGCCCCAGCGTCGCCACGCCCAGCCCGATCAGCGCCTCGCGCCAGCGCAGCAGCAGGGCCTTGATCTCGGGGCGCATCACCAATCCCCCAGCGCGCTTTGCCAGAGGGTCAGCGCGGCCACCGCCGCCGTATCGGCCCGCAGGATGCGGGGGCCGAGCGAGACGCCGGTGGCGCAGTCCATCGCTTGCAGGCGGTCGCGTTCGCGCGGCGAAAAGCCGCCCTCGGGGCCGATCAGGATGGCCGCCGGCGCGCGCAGGGCGTCGGGCAGCGCCACCGCCGCGCCCAGTCGCGTCTCGTCGCAGAACATCAGCGCGCGGGCGCTGTCCCAATCCTCGAGCAGGCGGCCCAGTTTCACGGGCGCGGCGACCTCCGGTAAGAAGGTGCCGCCGCATTGCTCGGCCGCCTCGACCGCGTGAGCCTGCAGGCGGTCCACCCGGACCCGCTCGGAGTTGGTGAAATCACTCAGAACCGGGCAGATGCGCCGCGCGCCCATCTCGGTGGCCTTCTCGACGATGAAATCCGTGCGGGCCTTCTTGATCGGCGCAAAAAGCAGCCAGAGGTCTGGCGGCTCTTGGAGGGCGCGCGTCTGCCTCACGCATGTAAGCCTGCCGCGCCGCTTGGCGGCTTCGGTGACGTCCGCGTCCCATTCGCCGTCACGCCCGTTGAACAGCGACAGGACGGCCCCCGCCCCCAGCCGCATCACGCCAAAGAGGTAATGCGCCTGGTCGCGTTCGAGGAGAATGGTTTGCCCCGCCCCCAGCGGGTGATCTACATAAAGCCTGACTTTCGACATGCGGGGACAGTATGACCGGGACGCCCGAGACGCCAGAGCAGGATGGAACCGTCGCCGATGCCTATCAGGGCAACTGGGTGGACCGACGCGCGCCCATGCAAACGCGGCCCTACCTGCGGTTGAGCCGCGCCGACCGGCCCATCGGGACATGGCTGCTGCTGCTGCCGTGCTGGTGGGGGCTGGCGCTGGCGATGCTGCAGACCGGGCGCGCTGGCTGGGGCGACCTCTGGATCGCGCTGGGCTGCGCCTTGGGCGCCTTCCTGATGCGCGGGGCGGGCTGCACCTGGAACGATATCACCGACCGCGACATCGACGGCAGCGTGGACCGCACCCGCTCGCGGCCGATCCCGTCGGGGCAGGTCGGGGTGCGCGGCGCGCTGGGCTGGATGGCGTTGCAGAGTTTCGTGGCGCTGCTGATCCTGCTGACCTTCAACCTCAATGCGATCCTGCTGGGCATTCTGGCGCTGGGGCCGGTCTGCGTCTATCCCTTCGCCAAGCGGTTCACCTGGTGGCCGCAGATCTTTCTGGGGCTGGCCTTCAACTGGGGCGCGTTGCTGGCCTATACCGCCCATGCGGGCAGCCTCGGCTGGCCGGCCGTGGCGCTCTACCTCGCGGGGATCGGCTGGACGCTGTTCTATGACACCGTCTATGCCCACCAGGACGCCGAGGATGATGCGCTGATCGGGGTCAAGTCCACCGCGCGGCTGTTCGGAGAGACCACGCCGCGCTGGCTGCGCCGGTTCCTGGTGGCCACTGTCAGTCTGATGGCGCTGGCGGTGATCCTCGCCGGCATCGACCGATCGGTCCTGGCGCTGGTGGTGGCGCTGGGCGGGCCCTGGGCCATGGGCTGGCACCTGATGTGGCAACTGCGTGGCTTCGATCCCGCGGATTCCCCCCGGCTGTTGCGGCTGTTCCGCTCCAACCGGGATGCGGGCCTGATCGCCCTGCCGTTTTTCGCCGTCGCCCTGATGCTGTGATTGAACCTCGCCGGGTGAGGGCCTATGCAATGGCGATCCTGCCCTGGTCGAGGCCTCATGCGTCTGTCGCAGCTGTTCATTCGTCTTGCCGTCTTCGCCGTTGCGGCGGGCCTGTGTGTGCTCGCCGCACGTGTTGCGGTTCAGACCGTCGAACGCACGTCGGTCGCCGCCGTGCAAGCCGCGCTGGAAGAGCGCGACCTGGACTTCGCCTCGGTTATCGGGGACGGACTGCAGGTCGTGCTGGAAGGCGAAGCGGGCAGCGAGGCCAAGCGGTTCCGTGCCCTTTCCATAGCGGGCGCGCAGGTCGACGCCAGCCGCGTCATCGACAACATGTCGGTGGTGGACCCCACCGGGATCGCGCCGCCGGATTTTTCCATGGAAATCCTGCGCAACGACAGCGGCATATCGATCATCGGGTTGATCCCGGCCGGCTCGGACCGCGCGGCGCTGAACGATCGGCTTGCCCAGCTCGCCGGGGACCCCGACCGAGTGGCGGACCTGCTCGAGAGCGCCGATTATCCCAGGCCAGACGGCTGGGGGGGCTCGGTCGATTACGCGCTGCGCGCGCTGTCGGCCTTGCCCAGATCCAAGGTCTCGGTGCGCGCGGGCCTCGTCACGATCGAGGCGATCGTCGAGTCCGACACCGAGAAGGCCCGGATTGAAGCCAACCTGGCCCGTGACCGGCCTGACGGCGTCGAGGTGTCGCTGGCGATCATGGCGCCACGGCCGGTGATTTCGCCCTTCACGACGCGCTTCGTGCTCGACGCCGAGGAGGCGCGATTCGAAAGCTGCGTTGCCGACACGCGTGCTGCCGAAGAACGGATCATCGCCGCCGCCCGCGCCGCCGGGGCCGAGGGCCGTATCGGCTGCACAGTCGCGCTGGGGGCGCCCTCGGGCACTTGGGCGCAGGCGGTCGAGCTTGCCATCGGGGCCGTGGCTGACCTCGGCGGCGGCACCGTCACGCTCTCGGATGCCGATGTTACGCTTGTCGCCCCACCGGAAACGGCCGAAGGCCGCTTCGACGAGGTCGCCGGGGCGCTGCAAAACGCCCTACCGGAACTTTTCGCGCTCGAGGCGGTGCTGCCGGAGGCGCCCGAGGACGAACCCGAAGGCCCGCCCCAATTCGTCGCCACGCTGAGCCCCGAGGGCTTGGTACAACTGCGTGGGCGGATCTCGGATGCGCTGCTCAATACCACGGCGCAGAATTACGCGCGCGCCCGGTTCGGCTCCGATGACATCACCATGAGCACCCGCGTCGTCGACGGCTTGCCCGAGAGCTGGAGCGTGCGGGTTCTGGCCGGGATCGAGGCGCTGTCGATGCTGTCCAACGGGGCAGTCGTGGTCGAGCCCGGCCGCGTCGCCGTGCGCGGTAACTCCGGCGACGTGGAGGCCGATGGCAAGGTGTCGCGCCTGTTGATCGACAAGCTGGGCAACGACCAGGACTTCGAGATCGAAGTCGCCCATGTCGAGGACCCGGACCCCATAGATGCACTGCCCACGGACGCCGAATGCCTCGCGCAGATACAGGCCGTCACCGCGGAACGAAAGATCACCTTCGAGCCGGGATCGGCCACGATTTCCGGGCCTGCCATATCAGTCGTGGACGGCATCGCCGACATCCTGCGTCGCTGTGCCGACCTGGGCATCGAGATTGCCGGCTATACCGACAGCCAGGGCCGCGAGGAAATGAACCAGCGCCTGTCGCAGCAGCGCGCGGAAGCGGTGCTTGCCGCCCTGCGGATGCGCCGGGTGCCGACCTCGAGTTTCCGTGCCGTCGGTTACGGCGAGGCGAACCCGATTGCCGACAACGACACCGAAGAGGGCCGCGAGGCCAACCGCCGGATCGAGTTCTCCTTGATCGAGGCCGATGAGGCGGGCGAGGCTGGGGAAGACGCGTCGGATGATGATGAAGACGCCGGTGATGATAGCGGCGAGGATGCCGCGACGGGAGAAGACGAATGAACAGAACCGAGTTCATCATCGCCACGGCGATCGTGTTGTTCGTGGCCTTCGCGCTGGGATGGTTCGCGAACTGGCTGGTCAACCGCTTCACGCGGGTCAGCAAATCGGACGTGGGCGAACTGGACAAGATGGCCCAGGCCCTGCACGAGGCCGAGGAGACACGCGACCAGGCGATCACCTACCTGCAGCAGCGCGAAGCCGAGATGACCAATCAGCTGGCCCAGACCGAGGCGGAGCTGCGCGCCGCCATGGACGGACTGCGCGCCGCGCGCGCCGAGGCCGACGGCCTGCGCGCCCGGCTGGAAGGATAGCCGAAAGAGGGCACGGCGGTGCGCTTGCGGACAGAACGCGGCCGCGCGCCTACTGAAGTCTGGGCAATCATTCCGGCGGCGAGTCCGGGGTCTCGGGTGCCGCATCCGGGGGCGTGTCCGGCGCGGGGGCGCCCCCTGTGCCCTCGATTGCGGCCATGAGATCCTGCAGCTTGAGGTCCAGCCAGAGCCGCCAGTCGTTGACCTGCGCGACATAGGCCGCCATTGGATCGGCCAGTTCCGGCACCGCCGCGCCGATCTGTGCCGCGAAAGTGTAGACCAGCGCGGCCAGCACGGCCAGCAGCACCACCAGCAGGAACCCGGCCCGCCCCCCGCCGGCGCGGCGCGGCACCTCGGTGGTTTCGGGCAGCGGCGTGTCGGCGGCATCGTCCGTCCGCAGGGTCGCGTTGATCTCGTCGATGTCGGGCAGCAGGTCGCGGCGGCTCTGGTCGGGTTCGGGTCGGGCGGTGCCCGTGGCCGAAGCCGTCGCGGTCGTCGCTGCAGGGTCCTGCGGGGCGGCGCTGTCCTGGCCGCGCAGGCGTT
>NZ_JBKOTX010000176.1:0-11290 GCF_047086965.1 Roseovarius halophilus (ex Wu et al. 2025)
GCCATGCAGCGATCTTCTTGCGCCTGTCGCAGATGTGTCAGGCTCTCGCCCTTCTCGGTGTCCCCCAGCGGGCGCCAGGTATGCTCGTGAAAGGAACGGGGGGGTGCGGTTGCGTGTTTTCCGTGTGCTCATGACGCTCCCTCAGCCCAGCCCGGTAAGACGGTGCAGCATGTGCCGCAACTGACCGAACAGGTCGGGCGGGTCCAGCAGGGCGCGGGCATCCTCGGCCCGCAGCACCGCCGAGATGACGAGGTCGTCCACCACCCCGATATCCGGCATCGCGAACACCAGATCGAGGAACCGGTCACCGGACACGGCCCACACCAAGGCGAGCGCCGCCCAGAGCGTCAGAACGAAGACCTTGTTGCTGCGCATTGCGGTCTCCCCGGCCTAGAACTGGAAATAGATGAACGGCGCGACGCCGTCTTGCGCGAGCGCGAAACACAGCACCGTTCCCGTGGCCAGAACCAGCGCCTGCACGGCCGCGGGCCCCCGCGCAAGCATCAGCTCGGCCCGGTCGCGCCAGGCCGGCGGCAGCCAGTTCATCGCCAAACCCACGGCGACGAGAGCCAGCACTGGCGCGGTGATGGCGACCGGCGCGCCACCCTCCGCCCGGGTGAGCGCGGAAAGGATCGCGCGGGTGCCGTCCCAGTCAGCGGCGCGGAAGGGTATCCAGAGCAGCATCACGAAAAGCAGTGTCGCGGGCACGGCGACCACCGACAGCCGGGCAAGCCCCCGCCCCCCCGCGATCACGCGTTCGGCCACCAGACCGGCGCCATGCAACACGCCCCACGCCAGGAAATTCCACCCCGCGCCGTGCCAAAGCCCGGCGAGCGTCATGGTGATCATCACGGTTGTCACGCGCCGCCCGGCGCTGCCGCGATTGCCACCGAGCGGAATGTAGAGGTAATCGCGGATCCACGTGGACAGCGAAATGTGCCACCGGCGCCAGAAATCCGACAGGCCGCGCGCCCGGTAGGGTTGGTTGAAGTTGCGGTGGAACCGGTAGCCCATCAGCAGGGCGATGCCGATGGCGATATCGGAATAGCCCGAGAAGTCGCAGTAGATCTGCACGCCGTATCCCAGCACGGCGAGGGCCGCACCGTGCCATGCCTGCCCCTCGGGAAACCCGAAGACCGGGTCGACCAGCATCACCGCGAGGTAATTGGCGACGACCATTTTCTTGAACAGCCCCGACAGGATCAGCATGACGGCACCGGCGCGCGCCGCGGCATTGACGCGGTGGGGGCGGTCGATCTGGGGCAGGAAATGCGCCGCGCGCACGATCGGCCCGGCCACGAGTTGTGGAAAGAACGAGATGTAGAGGAAAACGTCCACCGGGTTCCGGCGCGGGTCGACATCGCCGCGCCCCACATCGACGATGTAGGAAATTGCCTGGAACGTGTAGAACGAGATGCCCACCGGCAACACGACGCGCATCCACGCAAGGTCGCGCGACAGCACGCTGTCGCCCAGAAGCTGCTGCAGCGACAGGAAGAAGAAGTTGAAATACTTGAATATGCCCAGTGCCAGAAGCATCAGCGCGATGCCCAGTACGCGGGCCATCCTGCCCCGGACGGGATCGCGGGCGTGATACCCGGCGATCCATGCCACCAGCGAAACACCCGCCATGAGGGCCAGAAACCGCATGTCCCATGCCGCGTAGAAAACGTAGGACGCGGCGATCAACACGCCCTTGCGCAGGCCGCGGCGGGCCGTGCCTTCCAGCGCGGTGACGAGGCTGAGCACGACGGCAAAGAAAAGCACGAACTGAAGGGTGGGAAAGACCATCCGCCAGCCGTGTCCGCGCTATTGCAGCATGCCGGCAAGGACAAGACCCCCGCCCGGCGCCTGCCGGTCGGCGGGGGCGAGCGCGGGAAAGCGGGCGATCACCGCGTCCAGCAGGCGATCCGCGACCAGCTGGTATCCTGCCCCGGTGAAATGCGAGCCGTCAGCCGTCCGCATGGCCATCGTGCGGCCGTTCACCTCGACCCGGCGGGCGAAACGGCCATCGGGCGGGGTGGTGAAGGGCGTGATGGGAAAATACGTGGCGCCGGCACGCGCGCTTTCGTCCTTGAACCACGGGTTGATGCGCCCGAGATGCGCATTGAGCGCCGCGTTGCCGTCCGGCCCCGGCCCGAACCAGTACATGATGATGTCGTGTTCGGCGGCCAGCGCCAGCACACGGCGCATCTGCGCGCGGTATGCGTCTTCCCAGCCGGCGGTGCCGTAGCCGGTGCGCCCCTCGGACGTGATCACGGTCTGCATGTCGTTCGCGCCGAAATGCGCGACCACGATATCGGGGTCCATGCGGCCGATCATGTCGCCGAGCCGCGCCGGCCAGTCGTAATAGTCGCCCCGCGCCAGCCCGGTCGACGGGCGCCCCCTGTTGGTGACCTCGATCGCGAGGCCGCGCGCCGGTGCGCGCTGTTGCAGCAACATCCCGAACCCCTGCGCAAGGCTGTCGCCGATCACCAGCATGCGTGCGGGGTTGTCCCGCGAAACCGTGGCGCGGATCTCCGTCCCGGTTTGCGCGATGGCCGCCCCGTCGGGCTCGGCCCCGCTCAGCAGGGCGCCCATGTCCTGCGCCGAGGCGCCGTCGCCGCGCGGCCCGCACGCGGCCAGCAATGCCGCCGCGACGAGGGGGAGGAGCCCCGCCCTCATTGCAGCGCGACGGCACCGAGATCGGCATCGCGGCTGGCGGTCGTGAATATGGTCGAGACCGTGGCCTGCATGAGCGCGGCAACCATGTCGTAACCCAGTTCGGTGAAATGGACCTGGTCGCTGTGCCGCACCTGCCGGACCGTGCCGTCGATGCGCGTGCTCATCACGAACTGGCCCTGCCCGAAAGTGGTGGGTTCGTGGGTGTCCACGAAACGAACGCCGGCCTGCCGCGCGGCAGCCGACTGAAGCTCGGTCAACTGGCGGTAGCTGGCTTCGTATTCCTGTTTGCCGACGATGGGTAGCCCCATCCAGACGACAGCCTCGGAGCGCGCCTTGAGCCCGGCCGCCAGCGCCCGGGCGCGGGCGGCATATTCGGATTTCCAGTCCGGCGTGCCATGCACCAGGCGCGACCGGTCCTTGCGGATGTTGGTCAGGTCGTTGGCGCCGACGGTGACGACGGTCAGGTCGGGCGCCGCGGTCTCCAGCCGGTCCAGCCAGTCCTTGGCGGGGGATTTCGCCAACCCGTCCGACACCTCCGTCAGACGCATGACGCGGACATCGGCGCATGTGGCGAAAGCGCGGTAGAAGGCCCCCCAGATCCCGTCGGCAAGACTGTCGCCGATGACCGCGATAGTCACGGGCGCGGCGGGACATTCCAGATCGTTCAGCCGGCGTTCCATCGTGGTGCCGGCCGTTGGCGTGAACGCGATGAGGCACAGGCTCAACACCATGGCAAGGCGGCGCAAATCTTTGCTCATGACCAAATCACTCAATCCTGTTCCTGATCTTGAAGAGAGGCGAAACGCGCCACCGCCCCGGCGGTGCGCGGCCCGGCGATGCCGTCGACCAGCCCGTTGAAGATGCCCTCTTCGCGCAGGCGCGCCTGGATGCCGCGCACCACGTCGGCGGGGCGGTCGTCGATCTGGTCGGTCAATCTCTGCCGCGCCGTTGAATCACCTGCGGCCAGCGCCTGCCAGTACAGCTCGGTTGCGCGCTCCACATCCGCGGGGGTCCCCTCGGCGCCTCGTTCGAGGATGCCCGCGAGGAATGAATTGGCGTGAAGATAGCCCTGATCCACCGCCCGCGTGAACCAGTCAGCGGCACGGGTGACCGATTTCTCGACCGCCGTGCCGGTGTTGTGGAAGTACCCCATGAAGAACTGCGCAACCGGGTTGCCGTCCGCGGCCTGCGCCCGGGCGATGGGCAGCGCGTCGGTGGCCGACCGCCCCTCGACCAGCTCGCGCAGGTAGATCAGTGTCAGGACTTCGCCGGAAAGCCAGTCACCGCGCTCGTAGCCGTCCCGCGCAAGCCGCTCGGCCTTCGCATAGTCCGGGTTCCTGTCGCCGCCGGGCGAGAAGGCAAGGTAGGCGCCCAGCCCGTAAGCCTGCGGCAAGCCGGCCTCGATACCCGTGGCATATGCCGCGCGCGCGGCCTCGGCATCGCCTTCGGCCTGCGCGACACGCCCCAGCGTCGTGATGGCGACGGGGCTGTTGGGATATCGCGCCGTGATCGCGCGGCACGTGGCCCGCGCGGCGTCCGTATCGATCGCCGCCAACAGTCGCGGACCGCCGTTCTGCGGCAGACCGGCCGCCCGCTGGCAGGGCCGGGCGGCCTCGGCCTCCTCCTGCATCCGGGCGAGCCCTGCGCGCGCCTCGTCTTGCGCGGCGCACAGATCGCAGGTTTCCAGCCAGCCACGTATCCGTTCGGCATTCTTGGCCCGCAGCGCGGCCTTCAATGCCTCGTTCTCTTCCTGCAACCGTTCATCCGAAAGAATGTCGTCAAGCAGCGTCTCGGCCTGTGCCCGCTGATCGCAGGCGACGCAGGTTTCCAGCCAGTCGCGCAGACCGTTGAGATCACGCGCGGCCGCCAACCGGTCGAACGCGGCTTTCTCGGCGTCGCGGGCGGCGCGTATCTCGGCGATGCGCGCGAGTCGCGCCTCGGCCTCGTCGCGGTAGGTGCATAGCCTGCAGTTATCGAGGTAGACCTCGTAGCGATCGGGCGTTTCGTCCTCGCGGATGCGGTTCCATATGTCGGTTTCCAGTTCCAGTGCCAACTGATGTTCGGCAATGTCGCGCATCCTGTTTGAGAGCTCGCGTTCATGCGGGCAGTAGGTGCAGCTCTCTAGGTAGTCGCGGATCGGCCCCGCCTTTTCCGCGCCGCGCAGGAAAAGCGCCTCGAAACTTTCAAGGTAGACGGCACTGTCCAGCGCCGGGATGAGCGGCTTGTCGCCGTGGTCAATCAGCACGCGGTCCGATGCGTCGTCGCCGCGCAGGATCAGCGAATAGCCCGCCGCGCAGGGATGCCCGCGCTCGGCATTGCGGGCAAGCGCGCGGCTGATCCACACGCTGGCCTCGGCGGCGTCGGTGCGGCCGTCGTCATCGCCGAACGGCGCGCGGTCCGCCAGCCCGCCCAGAACCGCGTATTCCAGCGGCGGGCGGTCGCCCGCGCACTCATCCTTGCGGGCATTGACCATGATCACCGTCATGCCCAGCCCGGTGGCCTTGAGTCCGCTGCGAAACGCGTCGATCATCGCCGGCAAGCGGTTGTCGGGATCATCCACGTGAAGAAACGCGATCTGCCGCGCGGCGGGATTCAGCGCCGATATGAGCGCGTCGAACCGGCTGTGGAGTGTCGACATCTCCATCCGGTCCGGTCCGACCTGCACCATGGCGTCCGGTTGCGCGCCCTCTGTGCCCGATGCCTCCGCGAGCGACAGTTTCATCACGATGTACAGCGCATCCGTCTGCGCGGTGATCTCGCCGGGCGAGGCAAGGAAGGTCGAGACGGGGTTCGACCGCAGCAGCGCCGCCAGAACCTGATCCTTGGCGGCCTCGACCGGGGGCAAGGCCGGGAACTGCAGGACGGACAGCGACCCGTCGACGGGCCCGGGACCGCCTGATGCCGGATCGCTGTCAACGAATACCACGCGGGTATCCCCCGTGTCCTGCGCCTGTGACGGATGTGCCATGACAACAGCTGCCATGGCGCAAACGGCGAAAACCAGCCCCCTGAACGCCATCGCGTTCCCCCTTCGAAATCCTGCCGGCGAAACAGCCGGCCCGTATTCTTCGTGTGCGGCCGCGGCACCCTGTGCCGGTGCCGGCCGCCAATCAACACTTCCGGAACCGGACCCTGCGGGCGGCGGAAACCGGATGCGCCGCAGGATCGCCCGCTTCACTTAAGAATCCGGCGGCATTTCGCGTCAAGGTCTTGTTGTCCGCCACCATCATTTTCACACGCCGCGTGGCCGGCCCGCCGGACGCGGCGCGGCCGGGTCGTGACGCGTCGTGGCGGATGGGGCGCGGGGTCAGGCCCAGCGGCCGGTGAAATCTTCCGGAACCATCAGGATGTCGCGGTCCAGTGTCGTCACGTCGGTGCGCCCGCAGAACGCCATCGAGATATCCAGCTCGTGGCGGATGATCTCGAGGGCCTTCGTGACGCCCTGTTCGCCCATGGCGCCGAGGCCGTAGACGAAGGCCCGGCCGATATACGTGCCCGTCGCCCCGAGGCTGAGCGCCTTCAGCACGTCCTGTCCCGACCGGATGCCGCTGTCGACATGCACCTCGATCTTGTCACCGACGGCGTCCATGATCGCGGGAAGCGCGCGGATCGCCGAAAGCGCGCCGTCCAGCTGCCGGCCCCCGTGATTCGACACGATGATCGCGTCCACGCCCACGTTCAGCGCCTCCCGCGCGTCGCGCGGGTCCATGATGCCCTTGAGGATCAGCGGGCCGTCCCACATCTTGCGGAACTGCTTGATCCGGTCCCAGTCAAGCGCCTCGTCAAAGGCTTCGGCCGTCCACGAACTCAGCGAGGTCGGGTCGGTCACGCCCTTGGCGTGCCCCACGATGTTGCCGAAGGAACGCCGCTTGGTGCCCAGCATCCCCAGCCCCCAACGTACCTTGGTCATCATGTTGGCCACGGATCGCGGAGTCAGTTTCGGGGGCGCGCTGAGCCCGTTCTTGATGTCCTTGTGCCGCTGGCCGAGCACCTGAAGGTCCACGGTGATGACCGCGGCCGAACACTTGGCCGCCTTCGCCCGGTCGAACAGGCGCTGCATGAAATCATCGTCCTTCAGGGTGTAGACCTGGAACCAGAAGGGTTTCGAGGTGTTTTCGGCCACGTCCTCGATCGAGCAGATCGACATGGTCGACAGGGTGTAGGGAACGCCGAATTCCTCGGCCGCGCGCGCTGCCTTGATTTCGCCGTCGGCGTGCTGCATGCCCGTGATTCCGACCGGCGCGAGCGCCACGGGCATGGACACGTCCTGCCCGATCATCCTGCTGGCGGTCGACCGGCCGGACATATCCACCGCGACGCGCTGGCGCAGGTATATGTCGTGGAAATCGCTGCTGTTCTCGCGGAATGTCTGTTCCGTCCAACTGCCGGACTCGGCGTAGTCATAGAACATCCGGGGCACGCGGCGTTCGTACAGGCGGCGCAGGTCCTCGATGCAGGTGATGGCTGGCATGGCGCATTCCGGTCGCTTTTCTGGTCAAGTTTGCTTACCAGTACCGGGCCCCCTGTGCAATCTGCCTCGACAGGTCTAGGCTTTTTCGGGGCCGCCGGGCCGGGGCCGTAACGGAGAGCGGACATGGAACTGATCCTGATCGGCGCCATCGCGAGTCTCGCTGCCGGCCTGATGACCGGCGCGGGGGCCGTGCCCGTGCTGTTCGGCAAGACACCGTCGCGCCGCGCCAATGACGCCATGCTGGGCTTCGCGGCGGGGGTCATGCTGTCGGCATCTTATTTTTCCCTTCTGCTGCCGGGGATCGAGGCCGGCCGGATGGTTTACGGCTCGGTCACGGCTGCGGCCATGGTGGCCGGAGCGGGCATCGGGGCCGGCGCGCTGCTGGTGGCGGCGCTGAACGCGCTGTTGCCGCACCGGCACTTCGTCATCGGCCCGGAAGGCGCGGATCCGGGCGCGCTGCCGAAGATCTGGCTGTTCGTCTTTGCCATAACCATCCACAATTTCCCCGAGGGTCTGGCCGTCGGCGTGGGCTTCGGCGGTGGTGACTTGCAAAACGGGCTCTCGCTGGCCACGGGGATCGCGCTTCAGAACGCGCCCGAAGGGCTGGCCGTGGCGGTGGCGCTGCGCGGGCAGGGCTATGACCGGCGGCGCGCCTTCGCCATCGCGCTGGCGACCGGCCTGATCGAGCCCGTGGGCGGCGTGCTGGGCGTGGGGGCGGTGCAGATGTCGCAACAGATGCTGCCCCCGGGCCTGAGCTTTGCCGCCGGGGCGATGCTCTATATCATCAGTCACGAGATCATTCCCGAAACCCACCGGCACGGTCACCAGAATGCCGCGACGTCGGGCCTGCTCGCGGGGTTGATCCTGATGATGATGCTCGACGTGGCGCTCGGGTAAACTGTCACTGGCCGTGATTAGTGATTTGTTAACTATTTGCCGAGAAGCTGGGTGCAAGGGGTGCCGTCATGACGATCTACCTTTTCCTCGCCCGCATTTTTCCGCGCAGCTTCACCGCCAAGGTCTTCTGCATCGCGTTCGTTGGGACCCACGTCCCGCTGATCAGCTTGCTGGCCTTCATGCTGGTCGCCGGGTCCGGTTTCGCGGGGTACCGCGACGCGCTTCTGCTCATCCTCGGGGCCACGCTTCTTGGCACCGCCGCCACCCTGTTCGCGCTGCGCGCCCTCCTCGCGCCGCTTTACCGGATCGAGGAGGGGATGAGGGTTTTCGAAGAGGATGAAACGATACCGACGATGCCCGACGCGGGCGATGATGAACTTGGCCGCCTGATGCAACGGGCGAACCGGCTGATGACCCGCGTCAAGAGCCGCATGGCGGATGTTCGCAAATCCGCCGACACCGATCCGCTTACCGGGCTTCTCAACAGGCGTGGCTTCGACAGGGTGGTTGCCGCCGACGCGCCGGGCGCGGTCATGCTGCTGGACCTCGATCATTTCAAGACCGTCAATGACAGGTTCGGTCACGACGCGGGCGACGCGGTCCTGCGGGATCTGGCGGGGGTTCTCCGGACCACCCTGCGCAAAACCGATGTCGTGGCCCGGTTCGGGGGCGAGGAATTCATCGCCTTCCTGCCGCACACGGACGAACCCGCCGCGGTGGAGATCGCCGAACGCCTGTGCCGCGCGGTCGAAGACGGGCTTTCCGTGGCGGGCAGGCCGGTCACGGCGTCGATCGGCGTTAGCGCCGGCCACGATGACATCGCGGCGCGGATCAAGCGCGCCGATGTCGCGGTCTATGCGTCCAAGAACGAGGGCCGCAACAGGGTGCGCCGCGCCGCGTGACGGGGGCGTGCCCCCGTCAAGGGCCCGCTGTCACGCCGAATGGGCGCCGTCGGCCAGCCCCTTGACGAACGCCAGCACCTCGTCGGTGCCGTGCCCCTCGGCCAGCTTGCCCACGATGGCCGACCCCACGACGGCACCATCGGCCACGCTTGCGATGTCGCGGCTGGTTTCGGGGCTGCGAATGCCGAAGCCCACGATGACCGGCAGGTCGGTACACGCCTTGATGCGCGCAACCTCGGGGCCGACGTCGCTGGCCTCCGCGGCGGCCGCGCCGGTGATCCCGGTTATCGAGACGTAATAGACGAACCCCGACGTGTTCGTCAGCACCTTGGGCAGCCGCTTGTCATCCGTGGTCGGCGTGGCGAGGCGGATGAAGTTCAGCCCCGCCTTCTGGGCGGGGATGCACAGCTCCTCGTCTTCCTCCGGGGGCAGGTCCACCACGATCAGACCGTCGATCCCGGCTGTCTTCGCATCCTGCAGGAACCGGTCCACGCCGCGATTGTAGATCGGGTTGTAATAGCCCATCATCACGATCGGCGTGGTCGCGTCCGTCCTGCGGAATTCCGCCACCATGTCCAAGGTCTTTTGCAGCGTCTGCCCGCCTTCCAGCGCCCGCTGACCGGCCAGCTGGATCGTCGGGCCATCCGCCATCGGATCGGTGAAGGGCATCCCGAGCTCGATGATGTCCACGCCCGCGCCCGGCAGGCCCTTGATTAGCTCCAGCGAGGTATCGTATTCGGGATCGCCCGCCATGACGTAGGCGACAAAGGCCTTGCGGCCGGCCTTGCGAAGTTCGGCGAATTTCGAGTCTATGCGGGTCATCGCGGCGTCCTGTGATACGGTCCGTCCTCGGTGTCGCCCAAAGCGCCGCCGAGTGCAATGGGGAATGGTACCGGCGCCGCGGCCGCCCGGCCCTGTCGGAGCGACAGGCGCTTCTTGCAACGCGTGCGCATGCGGCATAGAAGCGCCGCGGTGCCACAAAGGAGCGTTCGAGATGGGATTCAAGATGGGTATCGTCGGGTTGCCGAACGTGGGGAAATCCACGCTGTTCAACGCGCTGACCCGCACCGCCGCCGCGCAGGCGGCCAATTTCCCGTTCTGCACCATCGAGCCCAACGTGGGCGAGGTGGCCGTGCCCGATGACCGCCTCGAAAAACTGGCCGGGATCGCCGGGTCGCGGCAGGTCGTCCCCACCCGGATGACCTTCGTCGACATTGCCGGGCTGGTGAAGGGCGCCAGCAAGGGCGAGGGGCTGGGCAACCAGTTCCTTGCCAATATCCGCGAGGTGGATGCCATCGCGCATGTCCTGCGCTGTTTCGAGGATGGCGACGTGACGCATGTCGACGGGCGCGTCGATCCGGTGGCCGATGCCGAGGTGATCGAGACCGAATTGATGCTGGCCGACCTCGAATCGATCGAGAAGCGCCGCGCCGGGCTGGTGCGCAAGCTCAAGGGCGGCGACAAGGAAGCCCAGCAACAAGACAGACTGCTGGCCGACGCACAGGAAATGCTGGAGAACGGCAAGCCCGCGCGGCTGGTCGAGGTCGCGGAGGAGGATGCACGCGCATGGAAAACGCTGCAACTCCTGACCACCAAGCCCATCCTCTATGTCTGCAACGTCGACGAGGGCAGCGCGGCGCAGGGTAACGAACTTTCCGCCGCGGTCGCGGAAATGGCGGCGGAACAGGGCGCGGCCACCGTCACGATCTCGGCGCGGATCGAGGAGGAGTTAAGCCAGCTCGACGCCGACGAGGCGGCGATGTTCCTCGACGAGATGGGGCTCGAAGAAGCCGGGCTCGACCGCCTGATCAAGGCGGGCTACGCACTGCTGAACCTCGAAACCTATTTCACCGTGGGCCCCAAGGAGGCGCGCGCCTGGACCATTCCCGCCGGCACGACCGCGCCGCGCGCGGCCGGTGCCATCCACGGGGATTTCGAGAAGGGCTTCATCCGCGCCGAAACGATCGCCTACGATGATTTCGTCGCCTGCGGCGGCGAACAGGGGGCCAAGGAGGCGGGCCGGATGCGCGCCGAGGGCAAGCAATACGTCGTCAAGGACGGCGACGTTGTCCACTTCCTTTTCAACACCTGACCCGGTCGCGGCGGGCCTCTCCAGCCCGCGAGTCCCTGGCAGGGAGGGCCGTGGTGGCCCGCCCCGTTTCAGATGAACGTGAAATCGTCCAGCGTCAGGTTTGCCGCCGCCACGTTCTCCACGAGGACCAGGTGCCCGTCCACGTTCATCTGCGCGCCGTCGGCGGTGTCGGTGATGTTCAGCGCGTCGAGGAAGCCGCTGAGCCCGTTGCCGCCATTGTCGATGTTGGGCGTGCCGTCCAGCGTGCTGACCGTGCGGATGAGG
>NZ_JBKOTX010000177.1:0-11276 GCF_047086965.1 Roseovarius halophilus (ex Wu et al. 2025)
TGCGCCACGAAACTGAAACCGCATAAGATCAACCCACGGTGAGCCAGAGCCTCCAATCCGAAAGCCGATCAAGCGTCCCAAATTATCTGACGACGTACATGACCACCCTATGCAAATGGCGTCGTGGAGAGGGCAACCGACGGCGGACCTCGCGCTACATGAAAGCCGTTCAATGCACTCGCTGAGTGGGACGGCTATCTGCTGGTCGCCATGCTGGGCAGCCATCACGGCAAGATATCCACCTCCCCCGCCGCACTTGCTCCAGCATGTCCCTGAGCTCGGGTGGATCCAGAACCTCGACGGCGTTGCCCCATTGGACGAGGTGCCAGGCCATCTCCAGCCACCCGCTCGCCGTGAACTCCACGAGGAGACTGCCATCCTCCAGGTCGGTCAGTTCCTGTGTCGGATGGAACACGAAGTCACGCGCCTCGGAGGCGGCGCCGGGCGAGAACCGCCAACGCACCGGACCCTGCTCGGCCTCGGAAAAGAACGATCCGAACGCTTGGGCGCTGTAGCTTTCGACATCGAAATCCGGGTCGCGCTCGAAGGCGTGGACGGTGCCGTACATCTCGTGAATGCGGTCAAACCGATACTGCCGGTATTGGCGGTCGGCGTCGACGTCGCGGGCAATGAGGTAATAGCGGGTGCCGACAATCACGGCATGCGGCTCGACCAGCCGCTTGCGCGGCTCCGGATCCCGCGCACCCTGGTAGACGATCTCGACCATTGTCGGCCTGCGGAACGAGGTGAACAGCAGATTGAGATAGTCCTCCGGCACCTTCCGGGTGGGTCCCGGCCGGGACGCGAAGCCGTTCGCCAGAAGAAGGATTTCCGAATAGCCCATCGCGCCTTGGGTCATGGGCTTGGAGTAGGAGGCGACCAGACGATCGCGCGCAACCTCCAGTGCCCTGGCCTCACCTTCGGCGCCATCGCGCGCCGCACGCCGGATCGCCAGGTCGAGAGCGGCCAGCTCGTTCTCTCTGAGAACGCGGTGCTGGACGTAGGGAACATCGGTCAAGGTCCACCAACGTCGCCGATCACCATCGTCCCGGGTCTCTACCCCGGGAAACAGGTCTTCGAACTGGCGGAACATGCGTCGCGCAGTGCGCTCCTCGACATCGAACTCATCCATGACCTTGCGCAGGGAAATCCCCTGGCGTTGCGCCGCGGCCATTTCAGCCATGCGGTAGAGTTGCTGCGCCTTGAAGAAGGACATGTCGCGGCTCCCAAACAGCGGCAGCTACAATAAGGGGTAAGAGATTGACCCCGTAGCCAGTCTACAATCGATGGTCGAGGCCGAATCGTTCTCCACGGGTCCCCGTGATCCTTGACCAAGCCTCAGACTGGACTGGAAATTTCGTCGCCTCCGGGGGCTGCTCGCCCTGGCTGCGGCGCACAAGTAAAGGACCGCTGCCGCATGGGACTGCCACAACGCGTTTTCTACACCATCCACGAAGCCGCCGCACGCTGGGGCTGCGTTGTATCCGACATCGCTGGCTGGGCGAACACAGGAAATCTGAGACTTGTCACGGGCATTCCACCGGTTGAATGCGGCGAGACACGGGCGGGCGGGCTCGTACAGTTTGAACCCGTCGATATCCTGCCGATATTCCGCCGCTGTGGCACCGGACCGCAATCGGCGCATCTGCAGCGCTTTCGGCCCTTGGGCGAAACCGACTGGCTCTATATAAGCGCGCCCGCCGACGGAGTTCTGGTCTCGATCGGCGACGTTCTGATCCTTGGTCAAGATGTTCAGAACTTCGAAGACGCGCATAATCTCTTCGGCCGGATCGCAGAAGGCGCTGGGCTGAGCGAGGACGGGGATTATGACTGGGCCGCGATGCATGTCGAAATCACGCGCCGGGTCTTCGAGGACGGCTTGCCCGCCTCACAAAACGAATGGATCCGGGAGCTGCAGGACTGGTTTGCCGCGCGATCCGACAATGGAAACTTTCCCGATGAACGCTCCATCCGGCGCCGCCTCAAACCCATTCTCGATGCCCTGCAGTTCAAGAGGCGGATGAGGTGACCTGGTCTGGTCCGCGGCGTGGCACCTCTTCTTTCACGTGGTCACTATCGTGAACCAATCGAGGTTTCAGCGTAAACGCGCTGGCCACCGCATCGACGCCCGCGCGCAGGGGCGAGTCCATGAGATGCGCATAGCGCTGGGTCGTTTGCATCTGGCTGTGGCCCAGCAGCTTGCCGATCATCTCGAGCGAGGCCCCGCCGCTCACCAGCAGCGACGCGAAGGTGTGGCGCAGATCATGGATGCGGACATCCTCGATCCCGGCCTGCCTCTGGATGCGCCGCCAGAACCGGCGAATTTCCTGAACGGGCTGGCCGGGAGTGTCGCCGGGGAACAGCCAGGGTGATCCCGAAACTACCGCAAGGCGCCGCTGGCGCACGATTGCGGCGGTCTCATCCGAGATCGGAACGCGGTGAACCCGGCGTTGCTTGGTCGTTGTCGCAGGCTTGGTCCAGCTCAGCTGCTCGATGTTGAAATCCTCGAAGCGGGCCTGCCGCACCTCCCCCACACGGGCACCGGTTAGCATACACAGCCGGATGATGTCCGATGCGCGTTTGTCCTCGGCTGCATCCAGCGCGGCGGCGAGGCGGGCGATTTCGTCCTGCGACAGGTACCGCTCCCGCGGCGTCTCCATCCGGCGGCGAAAGCCCATAGCCGGATTGTCCTCGCGCCAGCCCCATTTGACGGCATAGGCGAACATCTTGCGGACCACCTCACCGACGCGGTTGGCGCGCACTGGCGTCGGCTTGGCGCCCTGCAGCTTGCGCGCGCGATTATTGGGCTTGGCCTTGGCGGGCCGCGCGCGTCCCTCCGCGACCTTGGTCAGGAGCAATTCCACGTCATAAGAACTCACCTCGGTCACCAGCATTCGGCCCCAGGCGGGCGCGATGAACTTGTTCATCATTGCCCGCTGATCAGTCGCATTCCGCGCGGCCAGATGCGTCAGGTGCACCTCGACATAGCGCGCGATCAGATCGGCGACCCGGGGCGCCTCGCGGACCGCATCACGGTTTGCCATAGGATCACCCCCGGCATCGATCTCCCGGCGCAGTTCCTTGGCGCGGGTGCGCGCCGCCGATACGCTCCAGTCCGGCCAGCGCCCAAAGGTCATACGGCGCTGGCGTCCTGCGTAACGGTAATCCAGCGTGAAGGCTCGGCCCCCGCCGCGATAGATACACACGGCGAAGCCGCGTAGCTCGGTGTCGAATATCTGGTAGTCCCGGCCCTCCGTGGGCACGGCATTGCGCAGGACCGCCTCGGTCAGTTTCTGCCTGTCCGGCATTTGCACACCTCTCTCTTGCCCCGTGTGATGACGCGTAAAACACCGCGTCTATCAAGCAGAGCATGGCGCCAGGGGTGGCAGGGAGGCACGGGGTGGCACACCGGAGACAGGTGGCGTGCCACCCCTTGTTTTATTGCGGTTTCAGAGCTCCAGCGAGAGATAAGAAACCCGCGCCGGTCCAATCGGACCGCGCCTCTCACCGGCAAACAGACCTGCAGAGTGCCAAAGTCAGGCGCAAAACCGCCGGAGCTTGTAAATATCCAATGAAATCAGGGAGTGGCACGTATTCCTGCGCGGTGCCTCCCCCGGTTTCAGCACGACTGCGCGCGACTCCCCTGTAAATCAACGCGAATGCAGCCGAATGCGCGTGAAGCGCCGAAAGGCCGAAAGTGCTGCATCGCGGCGTCGGCCTCGGTGTTGCGACGCCAATCGCCCGCAAAGCCAATAAAACAAGGGGTGGCACGGGGGTGGTCGTTTGCGTGCCACCCCGTGCCTCCCTGCCACCCCAGGCGATCTGTCTCACTGGCACCAGTCGGCGCCCGGTGTTCGGGCGCGCCAATGGGAGATGCGTGATGCAAACGATGAACGAGACACAGCCACGGCCAAAGACCTCCGAGGGGCTCATGGGCGGCTGGATTAGCCGGCCGGATCTGGCCCAGCAACTGGGGGTGTCCGAAAGCACCCTGCGCCGCTGGGAAGCCGAACGCTGGGGGCCGCCCTGTATCCGGGCCGGGCGTAAGATCTATTACCGCCGGGCGGCCGTGCTGGACTGGCTCGAGCGGCTGGAAGACGAGGGCTATAGCCGGGCCCGGACACGCGGCCATCGCCGCGCGGGAGGCCGGCGATGAGCGTCCCCCTACCTTTCCGCAAACAGCACAGCGCCCGGGCGCGGCGCGAAGAGGCCCGCCAGGACTGGATCGACGAGCGGCTGCGCGAGGCCCGCATCGTGGTGGCCGACGTGGTTCATCACTGCGATCACCTGGTGCGGCTGTCATGCAATGTGCTGGTCCGGCACGGCCAGACCGCCGAAGAGCGTGAGGATGCCCGGCTTCTGCTGGTCGTCCTCGAGGCGAAATCGCCAGGGCGCGCGGATCGCGCCCGGCCGGACCGGGAGGGCGGGCGATGACGCGACGCAAGACACCCGAGGCTGATCTGCAGCGTGCAGTGGTCACCGCGCTGCGTTTCGCGCTGCCGCCGTCCGCCATCATCCAGCACTCCGCCAACGAGGTGACCGAGGCCGGCCCGCGCGGCGGAAAACGCCAGGCGATCCTGGTCGGCATGGGCGTCCATCCCGGCTTTGCCGATCTGATGGTGCTCTGCGACGGCCGCGTGCTGTTTCTGGAGCTGAAGGCGTCCAAGGGCCGGCTGAGTACCACGCAGGCCGCCTTCCGCGATGCCGTTCTGGCGCAGGGCTTTGGCTGGGCGCTGGTGCGCTCGCTTGACGATGCGCTGGGTGCGTTGGCGGATCATGGGGTCACCACGCGCGTGGTGCCACAGGCTGACGCCCAGCGCGCGGCAGCCCGTTCAGCACGGAGGACAGCCCCATGAGCCATGCCGCCACCAACTGGGCCATCCAGCAGCGCGGGCTCAAGCCCACCACCAAGATCGTGCTCTGGCATCTCTGCGATCGCTTCAACCCGGATTATGGGTGTTTCCCCTCGCAGGACCGGCTGGCCCATGATTGCGAGATCGGCCGCGCGACGCTGAATCGTCACCTCGACGATCTCGAATCCCGAAGGCTTATTCGCCGCATCCGCAATGTCGATGCCAGGACCGGCCAGCAGCGCCCGACGCGCTACCTGCTCGGCTTCGAGCCGGACTTCCCCCCGCCCGGGTCCAACGATCCGGAGCCTGCGTCCCGAGCGCCGTTCGACGCGGACAAGGCTGAAACCCCGTGTCCCAATTTGAGACACGGGCCATCATCCGAAAAAGCGCGGTTCTGCAATGACTTGTCGTCGGAATCTTCGCCGCGCCCGTGTCTCGATCCGGGACACGGGTCCGTGTCTCAATTTGATACACGCCCGTGTCTCAAAAATGGCGATTCCCGTGTCTCATTTTGGGACACTAACCCTGTAAGGGAACCTCTAAAGGAGGAGGAGGGCGCGCGAGCGCGAGATTTCGATCAGTTTTTTGCAGAGCTGCTCGGCGCGCTGGGCTTTGCTTCTAACGCCGCGCTGCCCAGCTGGTGGCAGGGCTGGCCAGCAAGGGAACATGTTCGACGCTGGTGCGATGATCTTGGTCTCAGCGCAGAGACGATCCTCGCCGTGGCCCAGGCAACCCGCCAGGAACACCCCGAACCGCCGGACGGGCCCAAGGCGCTCGATCGCGCCATGCAGCGCGCAGCAGGGCGCCAGACGCGGCGAGCCTCGGGAGTTCACAACGGTGCAGGGCGCAGCGATGGGCGGCAGAGACGCCGCAAGGCCGCGTCAGGGCCACCACCCAGCGACGATGAGCTGGCGGCCTTCTACGCCGAAATGGTGAACTCCGACCAGTTCCTACCCGCCAACATGATCAGCACCACCATGCGCGACGCCATGCTGGCCCGCGGGTTGGTCACGGCGGACAGGCTGCGCGCGCGGGGTGTTCTATGAGCCGGTTCGATCGCAGGCTGTCCAGGACGCCGGCCCAGCGCGGCGCAGGCCGCACGCTCAAGGGCGCCATGTCCGTTCAGCAAGCGCTGGAATGGGCCTTCGGCGCCGAGAAGGCGCAGTTGGAGCTGCCCGAGCCCTCCGATCCCGAGCGCGCGCATCGCGCCGGCTTTGGCCTGGAATACGTGCTGATCCAGCAGGCCGCGCTGGGCTGCAGAGTTGATGGCGGGCGCTACAAGATGGGCAGCTACACCCATCCGGATGCCGAGGTGATCGCCGCCACGGTCGCCGGGCTCCCCGACAGCCTCGGCGGCAAGCGCATGGCGATCCGCGTGGCTGAGCTGGCCCGCGCCGGGCTGACGCCGGACTGGATGCCCGGCGCCGTGCCGCGCTGTGTGCCCGTGGAGATCAAGCGCAACAGGTATGGCGACCGTGCTGTGACGGAAGTCGTGGGCACCGAGCGGGTCCTGGTCCGTCGCAAATGGCGCACGGTCGATGTCCGCACCTGCCCGGTGACCTACTCACCGCATCCCCAGCAGATCGAGTCCGCCCGGAAGGCCTACGACGATTGGTGCGCCGCGCTGGGCTGGGTGCGCGACGGGCTGATCGCCGTGGGTATGCTGCGGGAGGTCGAGGTGACGGAGGCGATGCCGAAGGTGCGGCCCTGGGAGACGGGGTGAGCCGCGCCTTTGCGCAGGGAGCGCGTTTTGTAAACTGCGCATAGATGGCATGTGGCGCGCCATTTGGATATCCTGTGGCTTGGGCGGGTATACCGCGCTCCGCTCTGAGCGCTGATCACCGGGCCACTGTCTGGCTATCGCGCGGCTTGCGCACGATGCCCCTTTCAAGGTGACGCCGGTCGATCGTTGCTGGTTGAAGGCGCGAGCCGCTCGTGAGAGGTGCCCTCGAAGAGACAGGCCTCACGTGCGAATCTTGGGCAGCCTTGCAATAAGCTCGTTTAGACCCAAGCTTTCCCCAAGACGAGCAAAGGAGCTGCCGACAATGCATGTAAACGCAGATTTCAGCCAGCGTGCTCTCGTGCGCTTTGATGAGGGCGAATGGGTTGCTTCCCCCATGCCAGGTGTGCGGCGCAGGATGCTGGACCGGATCGGCGACGAGGTCGCCCGGGCAACCACTATCGTATGCTTCGCGCCCGGTAGTGCCTTTTCCGCGCATACTCATGACGGTGGCGAAGAATACCTGGTTCTCGATGGCACGTTCCAGGATGAGGACGGTGACTTTCCCACTGGCTCGTATGTGCGCAACCCGCCCACTTCGTCGCACACGCCAGCCGCGCAAGACGGGGCGACCATCCTGGTCAAGTTGCACCAGTTCGACGCGGCGGATCGCACGCAGGTCCAGATCGACAGCCGAAAGGTGGACTGGTCGGAACCAGCCCCTGGCGTCGAAACACTCGACTTGCATGAAGATGATCGTGAGCACGTATCCATGGAGCGCTGGGAGCCGGGAACGGCACGATCACTGGACGCATCGGGTGGCCTTGAGGTCTTCGTGATCGAGGGATCGCTTGCCGATGGTGTGGACACGCTGGGCCCCTGGGACTGGCTGCGCCTGCCGGTGGGGAGCACGTTCGAGGCAACGGCCGGAGACGACGGTGTGCGGGTCTGGCTCAAGACCGGGCATCTGCGCCATGTGCCGGACCACACTGCGTAATGGAAGAAACAGAGGTATGTATCATCGGCGCCGGGCTTTCCGGCCTTGCGCTGGGCACTGCGCTGCAGTCCGAGGGGCGTGACGTTACAATTCTGGAAGCGCGCGACCGCGCCGGCGGACGGGTGCTTTCACACCAAGGTTATGATCTCGGGCCCTCCTGGATCTGGCCGAACAACCACCGCATGCTCGCGCTTGCCAGCCGTCTCGGTCTGCGCAGCTTTCCACAATACGCGTCTGGGCGTCTTGTCTTCGAGGATGGCGAGGGCGCGATGCGCCGGGACCTCGACTTCGCCACCATGGGAGGCGCGCTGCGCATCGAAGGCGGGCTGACGCGGGCGACCGACGCTTTGGCCGAACAGCTGGGACCCAGCCTGCGCCTTGATCACCCGGTGCAGCGCGTGACTGAGGACGCCTCATGCGTGACGCTGTCAGGCGACAATTTCGAGATACGCGCTGCGCGCGTCGTTTTCGCGCTGCCGCCGCGGCTGACAGCGCGCTTTGGCGTTACCGTTCCCGATGTGCCGACTTGGATGGCCGGCCAGGCCAAGCTCATTGCGACCTACGCTAAGCCCTTCTGGCGGGACAGCGGGCTGAACGGTGATGCGATATCGCATCGCGGACCGCTGGCCGAGATCCACGATGCCTCACCGGCCGATGCGCATGCGGGCGCGCTCTTCGGATTCGCTCATCCCGGCGCTGCGCATGACCCGGATTTCCGCGACGCCGCCATTGCGCAACTGGCACATTTGTTCGGACCCTTGGCGGCGACACCAACGGAGGTTTTTGTCAAAGATTGGAGCGATGATGTCGCGACCGCCACGCAGGCCGACAGGATGCCGCTCACTGCTCATCCGACCTACAGTGCCATCCCGTCCACTGCGCGCCTGATCTTCGCAGGATCCGAGGCATCACCGGTCGATGGTGGTTTTCTGGAGGGGGCGCTGGCTGCAGCGGAAGCCGCTCATGCTAATCTTGGCAAGCATCCTGATTGACTGAACGACAATCAAGATCGCGGAAGGCGCTCCCTAACGGCAGTGATTACGACGGCACCTCCCAGCGCAAGGATCGCAGCCTATCGGGAGTAGACCGCCGCTCACGCGCCAAGCGTCACTTCGTTTGTTGACAGCAAATGACTGGATAGGCGATCCATGTGAGAACATAGCATGAACACAAAAGGATTCGCGGATGCCAGTCTATCCGATAGAAGCCCCTGTACTCGCGGAGGGGCAAGTTGTCCCCATTTTGCTCGCGCGGGCCAGTGCAGGCTTTCCGTCGCCGGCCGGAGATGATCTCGAGGATGAGATCGATCCGATTGCCTGGGTCGTGCGACACCCCTCCTCAACCTTCTGGTGGCGCGTCGAAGGCGACTGCCTTTGGGATGTGGGTATCCGAGATGGCGACATCATCGCCGTGGACCGCGCCGGAAAACGCCGCCTCGGACGCGCAGTGCTTGCCGTCGTGGACGGTGCGGTCACGGCGAAGATCCTGCGCAAGCGGGAGGGCAAATTCTACCTCTCGCCCGCCAATAGTCGTGAGGCCTTCTCAGATATCGAACTGACAGAGGACAGCGAGATTTGGGGCGTCATCGCCGGGGTCGTGCGGCGGTATGATCTGGCGTGACGCGTCCAATCGCGATCAGTGACAGCGCGAACTTCTATGTCAGCGCGGAGCGGATCTTTGACCCAAGCCTGAAAGGCGTGCCGGTGATCGTGCTGTCGAATAATGATGGCTGCGCCGTAGCGCGCAGTGACGAGGCCAAGGCCCTCGGTATCAAGATGGGCGAGCCGCTGCATCTGATCCGCGACAGGGTTGAGGCGCACGGGATACGGGTCTTTTCCTCGAACTACACGCTCTATGGAGACATCAGTCGCCGAGTGGTGGCGGTATACGAGGACTACACGCCGAACGTCGAGATTTATTCGATCGATGAATGCTTTCTGGACTTCGGCGGGTTCCGGAACCGGGAAGCACATGCACGGGCCATGCGGCACGATGTGCTTCGCCGGGTCGGCGTGCCGGTTCGGGTCGGGATTGCACCGACAAAAACACTCGCCAAATGCGCCAACGAAATCGCCAAGAAGAACCCGATCTTCGCGGGCGTGTTGGACATGATGGATCCGGCGCTTGCCGACTGGCTATTGCCGCTCGTTCCCGTCGGCGACATCTGGGGTATTGGCCGCAGGACTCAAGCCAAGCTGCAAGGGCTGGGCATCGGCACGGCGGCGGAACTTCGTGACATGCCGCTGCGCCAGGCCCGGGCGCTGGGCACGGTTGTGCTGGAACGCACAGTCCTGGAGCTGCAGGGCGAGCCCTGCATCGCGGTCGATGACGTGGAGCCACCGCGGAAGGGCATGGCCGTCACACGCTCGGCCGGGACCCCTATGACTGGTTTCGATACGGTGTTTCAGGCCATCACCGCGCACGCGACGCGCGCCGCGGAAAAGCTGCGCCAGCACGGGCTTGTGGCGGGCACGATAACGGTTTTCTTTCACACCAACCGGCACCGCCCGGATCGGCCACAATATGCAGGGTCGAGGACGACGCGTATCGCGCCCATGTCATCCGACACATTCGATCTTGTTGCTGCCGCAAAGCGCTGTGCCTCAGCTGCCTGGCCGAAAGCTGATCAGCAGAATTACGCATTCACGAAGGCGGGCGTCATGCTGGATGATCTGTTGCCGCTGGAGGATCGGCCAAGGACACTCTTCGACACACCAGGTGGATCACCCGAGTTGATGACCGCGCTTGATGCCGTGAACAACCGGTTTGGCAAGAAAACCATGGTTCTGGCCAGTGAGGGCATGTCGCGGTCCTGGCAGCTGCGAGCGGATCATCGCAGCCCGCGCTACACCACGCGGATCACGGACCTGCCGATCGTCAGGTGAGGCCCTGACAATTGCCAGGGCCGAACCGCTGATACCCTAAGCCGCCTCGACTTCCTCGTCCTCAATGAGCTCGGCTATCTGCCCTTTGCACAGGCCGGCGGTCAGCTGTTCGCCGTCGCCCATCGGGCTTGTACCGATGGCGCCACGATGGGCAACTCTCGAACACATGGCGACTCAATGGCTCACTCCACCTGATCAGCCGTCTTTACGAGCGCACCTCGATCATCGTGAAGACGAACCTGGCCTTCGGGGAATGGCCCTCCGTGTTCGGCGATGCGAAGATGACGACGGCGCTGCTCGACCGCATCACCCACCACTGCGAGATCATCGAGACCGGCAACGAAAGCTGGCGCTTCAAGACCCGAGCGTAACGCCTGGTGGCCCGCTGGACCGATCCGGCTGCGTCACCCGAAAGCTACGCCGCATCGGGCCAGCTACCCACGTACCAAAGGGGGTCCCTTTAGCACGCCGATTGGCGGTCCCGATTCGATGCCGATTGACACCTTCCGATCCCGAGCGCGCGCATCGCTCGGGCTTTGGCCTGGAATACGTGCTGATCCAGCAGGCCGCGCTGGGCTGCAAGGTCGATGGGGGCGCTACAAGATGGACAGCTACACCCACCCCGATGCCGAGGTCATCGCCGCCAGCGTCGCCGGTCTCCCAGACAGCCTCGGCGGCAAGCGCATGGCGATCCGCTTGGCCGAACTGGCCCGAGCCGGGCTGACTGTAGCGCGACAATCTGGCTGAGAGTTGCGCGTCAATCAGGATGAGGATCCTTGGTCGCGACATAGATGACGATGGCGGACTTTGCCGCCACCATC
>NZ_JBKOTX010000178.1:0-11185 GCF_047086965.1 Roseovarius halophilus (ex Wu et al. 2025)
GGACGCGATCAAGGCGCAGGGGTTCTTTCCGGGGCCGCGCGTGGCCTTTGTCGAAGACGCGACCGAGAGCGTGGCCGCCCCGATCATCGAGCCCCGGCGATCTGCGCCGGCCCGAGCGTTTCCCCGAGGATGACGATGGCGAGCACGGGGCCGAAGACCGGCATGAGGTAGACGAACTGCCCGGCCCGGGCGGCGCCGATTTCATCCACGCCGTATGACCAGCAGAGGAACGCCACGAGCGAGGCGAAGACCGCGATGTAAAGGATCGCCGCCACCGCCCCGGGCCCCGGGGCGCGCGGCAGGGTCGCGCCGGTGACCAGAAAGACGGGGATCAGCAGCGCCAGCGCCACGGCGATG
Source organism: Roseovarius halophilus (ex Wu et al. 2025) (assembly GCF_047086965.1). Classification (NCBI taxonomy): domain Bacteria; kingdom Pseudomonadati; phylum Pseudomonadota; class Alphaproteobacteria; order Rhodobacterales; family Roseobacteraceae; genus Roseovarius; species Roseovarius halophilus (ex Wu et al. 2025). The sequence goes on from NZ_JBKOTX010000178.1 coordinate 358, forward strand.
CTGGCAGCGAGCGTGACGGCCTGCGGCAGATCGGCCGGGCGCCGCCGCAAAAGCAGCGAGTAGATTGTCCAGACGAGCACCGCCGCCAGCATCCAGAGGTCGCCGGGGTTCATGCCCACGCTGTGCAGCCGCGACGGGTCGGCGCGCGTGATCAGCACGCCCGCGCCGGCCAGCGAGACGAGGCAGCCCATCCACTGGAGCGCGCCGGGGCGGCTGTCGCCGGTCAGCCGGGCCCCGGCCATGATGGCTGCCGGGGCGAGCGCGAGGATCAGCAGGGCGTTCACGGCCGTCGTGTGCGACAGCGCCTGGTAGGTCAGCGTGTGGAAGGTCGCGATCCCCGTCGCGCCGAGGCCGAGCAGGAGCCGCCACTCCCGCAGCACGACGCGCCGGTGGCGCACCAGCCGGCCGCTCACCAGTGGCAGCAGCAGCGCGAGGCAGAGCCCCCAGCGCACGAGGTTCAGCGCCACCGGGCCGATATCGTCGCGCAGGGCCCGCCCCGCGATGAAGTTGCCCGACCAGAAGAGCGCCGCGGCGATCAGGGCAAGGACGGCCAGTGTCTCGTGTCGGCCGGCGAATGGATGTTTTCGTGGCATGGCCGGTCTCCTCAACATGATCGGGTCCAGTGTCATCGACCTGCGCTCGCGGCGCATGAGGTGGCAGTCCCGCGCGTTGGGGAAATTCTGCCGTCGGTGTGGGACCCGTGTCCCGCGCGGGCCCGTATCAGGCATTCTCGTCGCGGCCCGACAGGGCGCCCTGCGGCGCGGGGCCTGCACGTGGTCACACACCCTTGCAGATGTTACCTTGCATGTCATGTCGCTGCACCAGGACATCCGCTTCTGCACCTCGGCCGACGGCACCCGCATCGCGGTGGCCTCTTGTGGCGCGGGGCCGGTGATCCTGCGCGCGGCCCACTGGCTGAGCCACGTGCAATACGACCTTGAAAGCCCGGTCTGGCGGCCCTGGGTCGAGGCGCTCTCGGCCCGCAACACCTTCGTGCGCTACGACCCGCGCGGCTGCGGCCTGTCGGACCGCGCCGTGACGGACTTGTCATTGCCCGCCTGGAATGCCGACCTGGCGGCCGTGGCCGACACCATTCCGGCCGAGCAGTTCGTCCTGCTGGGCCTGTCGCAGGGCGGCGCGCTGGCCATCGACTACGCGCTCGCCCACCCCGAGCGGGTCTCCAGGCTCGTGCTGATCAACGCCTATGCGCAGGGCGCCCGGACCCGCGCCCGCACCGAGGCGGAGGTGCTGGAGGCCGAGACGCTGGTCAATTTCGCCCGCATCGGCTGGGGCCGCGCGAACCCGGCCTTCTGCCGCTTCTTCACAAACCTCTTCCTCCCCGGCGGCACCGAGGACCAGCACGGCTGGTGGGCCGATCTCGAGCGCCGGACGGCCAGCCCCGAGGTGGCAGCCGAGCTGCTGCGGACCATGCACGACATCGACGTGCTGGACCGCGCGGCGCGGCTGGAGGTGCCGACGCTCGTCCTGCAGTGCCGGGGCGACATGCGGGTGCCCTTCGAGGAGGGCTGCAAGCTGGCCGGCGCGATACCCGGGGCGCGTTTCGTGCCGCTGGACAGCGCCAACCACGTGCTGCTGCCGGACGAGCCGGCCTGGACGGTCCTGCATGACGAACTGGCCCGGTTCCTCGGTCAGGACGCGCCCGCGGGGCGTCGCACCGCGCGCGAAGCCGGGTTGACCCCGGCCGAGAGCGCCGTTCTGGCGCTGGTGGCCGAGGGGCGCTACAACCGCGACATCGCCGTGCGGCTGGGCAAGAGCGAGAAGACGGTGCGCAACCAGGTCTCGGTGATCCTCGACAAGCTGGGCGTGCAGAGCCGGGCGCAGGCCATCGTCGCGGCCCTGGCGGACTGATCGCCGAGGGAAGGAACAGACGTTCAATCCTCGGTCCGGCCGCCGCGGCGAACGGACCGGCCTGTCCCGGGACGGGCGCGACACGGGGCGGCTGCGCTGCCTTCAGGTCCTCAATGCAAGGGCACGCCACGCAAGGTTGGCACCGACGGCAGCGAAAGCGGCGCGCTGGTGCATATCCCCCGGTCGTTCACGGCCGGCACGCGGGTCGGCGGCCCTCGAAAAATTCGCGCTCCGCGAGAAAGGCGTCCGCCGCGAAACGCATGAAAGCCCGCACGCGTGCTGTCCGGCGGATGTCGGGATGCGTGAGGATCCACAAGTCCATCGCGTTCTCGGTGATCGGGCCGGGCCAGACCCGCACGAGATCCGGGTCCGGGTCGGCGGCAAAGCAGCCGATGACCGCCACGCCAAGCCCCGCCCGCGCCAGCGCCCGCTGTGCCACAAGGCTGTCGGTGCGACGGCGCACAGTTGCGGCGGGAAAGTGGTCGTGGATCATGATGCGGTTGAAGCCCTCGCTCTCCCACCCGATCCAGGAGAGCGAGGCCGGATCCGGCGGCGGCCCGGCCCCTGCATAGCGCGTCCGCGCCCCGTAGACCGCCAGGGCGAAACGGAAGAGCCGCCGGCCGACAAGTGTCTCCGGCGGGGTCGTCGTGGTGCGGATCGCGATGTCGGCCTCTCGGCGGGCGAGGCTCAGATGCTGGTAGCTCGTCACGATGTCGAGGTCGATGTCCGGTTGCATTTCGGCGAAGGCGGCGACGCGCGGGGCAAGGAACGCCTCGAGGAAATTGTCCGAGCAGGTAATCCGCAACCGGCCCGTCAGCAGCGAGTTGCGACCCGCGAGCCAGCGGTCGGCGCGCGCCACCTCGGCCTCGACGTTGGTCGCGGTGGCGAGGAGTTCGGTCCCCGCTGCCGTCAGCAGAGGCCCGTCCGCCCGGCGTTCGATCAGCCGTGTGTCGAGGTCGGCCTCCATGGCAGCCAGCCTGCGCGAGACCGTTGACTGATTCACCCCGAGCGCCACCGCGGCCGCCGAGAGCGACTCTGCCCGGGCCACGGCAAGAAAGAGGCGCAAGTCGTCCCAGTCCATCGCCATGCATTCTTGCATAATCCGGATGCGAAATCACGGGTCGCGGGCCACCCGCGCAGGCTGCCACGGTGAAGCCGGGTCAAGCGACCTGAACGCAACAGCAGTTCGGAGGATACGCGATGACACTCAAAAGCACGCTCACCGGTGCCGCCTGCATTGCGGCGCTGCCGGCGGTCGCGGCGGCGGAGATGACGCCAATGGAGACCGCCCTCGAGGCCGGCGCAAAGAAACTCGGCTCCGACGAGATCGCCCAGACCATGGTCGGCAAGACGGTGAAATGGGTCGCCGCCTCCGGCGACAAGGAGGTGCTGATCCATTACGGCGACGACAACACCATCGAGGGCCGGCTGATCGGCGGCGACTGGACCGGCACCGGGTTCTACGGGGTCACGACTGACGACCGGATCTGCCTGTCCTGGGACGGGCGCAACGCGGGGCGGCTGCGCTGCCTTCACGTCTTGATGATCGACGGCACGTCGCACAAGTTCCGCGCCGACGGCAGCGAAAGCGGCGCGCTGGAACGCATCGAGGACGGGCGGAGTTTCTGAGCCGCTCAGGCGTCAGGCCTCGTCCGCGGGTCGCGAGGCCAGGACGCTGAGAAACGAGATGAAGCCGAAGAAGGTGCCCGCGGCAACGCGGGCCTCGGCCTCGGCCCGCACCGCGTTGGCGGTGGGCTCCGAGATCAGCCCGTCGCGGACCATGAAGGCGAGACCACGGTCAACGAGCGTCATGAAATAAGCCGCCGCGCCCTCGGCGAGATAGGGATGCGCATCGACCCGGTCGGCCTCGAACCCCGCCGCCGCGATCCGCGCGGGGAGAGATCGCGCCAGCCACCGGTCATGCACCAGGTGGGCGATGGCGTGATCCACGGCGAGCCCCACCGGATCACGGTCGCCGAGCGCCGCGGTCGTGGTGGCGTAATCCCCGTCGAAGACCGCGAGCCGCCCGCCCGGCTTCAGGACGCGCCGGGCCTCGGCGAGCGCGCCGTCCGGCCCGGGGACATGGCACAGGCAGGTGTGAAAGACGACCGCGTCGCGCGAGCCGTCCGCCAGCGGAAGATCGCGCCCGTCCCCTCGACGAAGCCGAGCGCCGGGTCGTCGCCGTGCCGCTGGTTCGCCCGCTCGATCATCACCGGCGAGGGGTCGATTCCGACGGCCTCGGCGGCGCCGGTGGCCGCCTTGAGGTCGCGGGTTATGTCGCCGGGGCCGCAGCCGATCTCGGCCACGCGCGCGCCCGGCGGCAGCCCCAGCCAGTCGAAGTACTGCCGGCGCATCGCGGTGAGCGCCCCGTCCGCGGCGCGGGTGATCATGGCATCGGCCAGCATTCCTTGGGTGTCTCGATCCGCCGCGCGGATCTCCGCATAGATGTCAGGCATGGCGTCCTCCTGTCCGGGTGCTTTCCGCTTGACGTGTCGTGCCCGGCGCCCCGTCCGCGCACCCTTTCGGACAGGCGGCGCCGGGCTCGCAGGCGCAGCGATCAGACAACGATCTTACCAGCACGCGCGCGAGGGTCGCAACCGTCGGTTCCGGCCCGCTCTATGCCCGTTCTCAATGCGCGTGTTCAGGCGGCTCGAACAGGATCAGTTCGACCCTTTCGTCGCCATCGACATAGGCATCGTGACCGGGCGGGATCTCGAAGAAATCGCCCTTGGTGATCGGTGTCTCGACGCCCGTCTCGACCATGCGCACCACGAGCCGTCCGGAAATGCAGTAGCCGGTATGGCGCATCGGGCATGTGTCGGGCGAGCCGAGCAGCGGTTTCTCGTCCTTCTCCCAGGTCCAGCCCGGCTCGAAGATCGCGTGCATGCCGGTCGTGCCGTCGGCCATCTTGATGATGTCGATGCCGCCATGCTCCTTCATGTCGAGTTTGTCGTCGGGGTTGTCGAACCGCCGGGTTTCGATTGAGTTCGCGGTGTCCATTGATATTCTCCGATAATTGCTTGTCATATTGAATGCGCGCTTCGCTTCAGACGCGCATGATCTCCTCCTTCAGCGAGTAGAGGATCGCCAGAACCTCGTTGCGGAGCGCCCGGTCATAGCCGTGGCCGTCCATCCCGTTCAGGATGTCGTCGATCGCGGCCATGTATTCCGCCTCGCTGACTTTCATCCCGCGATGCGCCTCCGGCATGCTGCGACCGTCATACTCGTCCGGGCCGCCGGTCCCGACGGCCATGAACCTGCACAGATGCTGCTTCAGGTCCGCCAGTCTGTCCGGCGCGTCCCGATAGGGCAGAAAGCGGGCCTTGATGGCCGGGTTGCGCATATGCCCGTCGATGCTGGCATCGACCAGCCTCTCGATTCCGGCCGCGGCTCCGAGGCGTTCGTAAAGGGGCACGGTGCCGAGCTTTTCTGCAACGGATGTGTTCATGTCATCTTCCTCCTTTCTTTGGTTGTTGCTGTGCGCCGGCCATCGCAGCGATCGGACCGGGCGGGAGGGCCCGGCCCGAGGTCGCGCTCAGGCCCTCTGTTCCTGGACCGCCTTTATGTCGCCGGTCGTCATCGCCTTGCCGCCGATGCCCCAGGCGCCGCTGGCGAGCTCCTGGACGCGGACCCATGTCACGCCGCGCATCGCCTCGCCCTCGATGCCGACCATGGCCTCGGTGACCTCCTCGATCATCCTTTGCTTCTGGATGTCGTCGAAGACGCCCTCGATCAGTTGAATGTCCACAAGTGGCATGTCGTGCTCCTTCCTGTTGGATGTTGCGCTGTTTGTCATCGGATCCGTCCGATGCACCCAGACTGACGCGGGCGGGACGGGCCGGCCAGTTCACGGACTGAATCCCGGGCAATACAGTTTCTGAACTGGCCAGCCGGCGGGCGCGCTTGATAGGATTCGGCTGGACCGATCAGGGAGGCCCGAATGACCAACGCCAGCTACAAGCAGTTCTGCCCGGTCGCGATGGCCTCGGAAATCCTGTGCACGCGCTGGACGATGGTGCTCCTGCGCGAGCTTGTCGCCGGCTCGGCGCGCTTCAACGAGTTGCGCCGCGGCGTGCCGCGGATGTCGCCGGCGCTCCTGTCCAAGCGCCTGCGCGAACTGGAGGCGGCGGGGGTCGTAGAGCGGGAAAAGGTGCCCGGGGCGCCCGAGATTGAGGCCTACCGGCTCACGCAGGCCGGCCGGGACCTGCAGCCGGTGGTCGAGGCGATCGGCATCTGGGGACAGAAATGGGTGGAGGCCGAGCCCTCGCTCGAAAACCTCGATCCCGAGCTCCTGATGTGGGACATGCGGCGCAACCTGCGCACCGAGCCCGTGCCCGAGCGGCGCACGGTGATCGCGTTCATCTACCCCGAACTGCCGCCCTCGCAGCGCAGGTGGTGGCTGATCGTGGAGCCCGACCGGACCGTGGACCTGTGCCACATCGATCCCGGCTTTGATGTCGATCTCTTCGTCCATGTCGACCTGCGGACGATGACGGAGATCTGGATGGGCCTGAGGACGGTCGCGCGCGCGGTGGAGGCCGGCGCGCTTTCGCTGACGGGCCACACTGCGCTCGCCAACACCATGCAGACATGGCTGGGCCTCAGCCCCTTTGCCAAAGTGAAAAAGCTGACCGCCTGAGATGAGCGTTCAACGCCGCCGATCGTTCGGGTGCGGGATGGATTGACCCGGGGCCGGCGTCTCCGTGCGGAGACGGAGCGAAACGCCCGATTTCAAGTCGGTCTGAAAGCCCGTTTTCGAATTCTCCCAACGACCTTCCCGCACCTGAGCGGCGCATATGAGTTCCCACCCCTTTTGTTGGAACACCACGCCGTGATGCTCAGATTGCTGCCTTTGGGCGGTCGTAGCGAACTGAAGCTTCGTCCACAAAGTGTGAGTTCGCTGCGTCCTTGTTTTTGCAATCGCGGTGAAAGTCCGGAATGATGGGCCGCACCCCCGCGGAGGCGGGGCTTGCCCAAGGGCAGATCAGGGCCGGACCTCCTCTTCTCACTATGGTCACCCGACGGGTTGGTGCTCTCCGTCAATACATCTTAATCGCGCCCGTTGGCTCCGACGATCATCCGCCAGCCACCGACACCGCAAAGCACGCCGCCGCCGAGCGCGATCCCCAGGCCGACAATCGGCGCATGCACCGCCGACAGCGCCGCGCCGCCGCCGGACGCCATCATGCCGACGACAAGCGCCGCCAGCCAGATATCGGAGCGTTCGGGCGCGCGCCCCGCGGTCTGCCCCTTTTGACGTTGCACCATGCGCACCACGGCAAACACCAGAAGCGTCACCGCACCCACAAGCATCAAGAATCCGAGAATGGGCCATGTCGCGCCGAGGGCCGTGCCGATGGCCACGAGTGACGCCCCGACCGCGACAAGCGGCATGAGATCGGTATCACCGTTGTCCTTTGTCATGCGGACCCTTTGACATACGACCGGACCGAGTCGCAATTCCGCTCAGGTCCCCCATCGGTGGCGCCACCATGGCGAAGGGCTCGCACCGCTGACGTTTCAGGCGCGCCACAGGTAGTCCTCCACCACGGGCCCGATCCCGTGGATGATCTCGTCCGTGGTCATGTCGACCGCGGTCGGCACCTTGACGATATAGCGGCATCGCGCCAGCCCGAAGAGCGCCGCGTCGTCGAAATCGGTTTCCACGCGCACCTCGACGCGGTCCAGCACATGCCCCTCGCGCACGGCGGTCATCTTGATGCGGATGGCGATGCAGCTCGCCAGCCCGGCGCGCGCATAGAAGCCGGGCGAGGGGCCGGCCGCGTCACCGCCCATCACCTCGGGCATGTCGGCAACCACGGTGTGGTCGCCCTCCGCGACCGCGCAGCGCAGACCGTCCTCGATATGCGCGGAGACCGCCGGAGTGCTCTGCCCGGCCGCGGGGCGTTTCTCGAACACTTCCATGACGCGCGCCTGCGGCTGGCGGATCGCCTCGTCGCTGTCCATCCCGTCCCCAGTTCCGGTCGGGCCGGGCGCGGCCGGATCGACGGCGGCGCCCACCCGTCTCAAGGGTATCAAGGTCAGCCTGCCGCTTCGAGGACCATGTTGAAGGGCGTCTCGGCCGCGCGGCGCACGCCGCCGAAGCCGCCGGCCTCGATGGTCTCGCGCAGCCGCGCCTCTCCGGCCTGCGCGCCGAGCGCCATGCCCCTGTCCTGTGCCAGCGAGGTGGGCACGCAGATCATGGCGGAGGCGGCGTAGAACAGGCGACCGACCGGGTTGAGGTTCTCCCGCAGGCTGTCCCCGCCAGCGGCTCGACGATCATCCACTTGCCGCCCGGCCTCAGGCTCTCGCGGACATGCGCCGCGGCGCCGACCGGATCGCCCATGTCGTGCAGGCAGTCGAAGCAGGTCACCAGGTCGTACTGCCCGCCCGGATAGTCCTGTGCCGTCGCCGTCTCGAAGCGGACATTGTCCAGCCCGTGCTCGGCGGCGTGGGCGCGCGCCGCCTCGATCGAGGGGGCGTGGAAATCGAAGCCGACGACCTCGGCCTGCGGAAAGGCGCGCGCCATGATCAGGGTCGAGAAGCCGTGGCCGCAGCCCACATCGGCCACCCGGCCCCCCGCCTGCAGCCGCTCGACGACGCCGTCGAGCGCCGGCAGCCACGCCTCGACGATGTTGCCCTCGTAACCGGGGCGGAAGAACTTGGCGACCGCGCAGGCGAGGCAGGCGGACTGCTCCGACCAGCCGACCCCGGCGCCGGAGCGGAAGGCGGCCTCGACCCGCGGATGGTTCTCGATGCCGCTGACCGCGGTGTCGAAGGCGCCGATCAGGTAGACCTGGCTGTCGGGGCGGGCGAAGACCATCGCCTGCTCCTCGGTCAGCGAAAAGGCGCCGGTGTCGGGATCGAAGGTGACGTAGCCGCAGCCCGCGTGGTTGGCGAGCCATTCGCGCAGGTAGCGTTCGGCGCAGCCGGTCGTCTCGGCGAGCGTGGCCGGGGTCTGCGGCGCCCCGTCGAGCGCGGCGTAGAGACCGAGCGCCTCGCCGATCCGCACGAGCGGCACGCTGTAGGCGCCCCCGAAATCGCCGACGACGGTCCCCGGCAGGGTCATGGGCTTGTCCTGGTCCATGGTGGCCCTCCTTTGCGTGGGCTTGTGTGGGTCATGCTCAGTTGTTGGCGGTCAGCGGGTCGATCACCTGCGGCGCTTCGGTGATGACGGTCACCGGGATGCCCGAGAGCTCGGAATGCCTGCGGATCGTCTCCTCGCTGTCGGCGAGGTAGACGCAGAAGGTCTTGTCCCCGGCGACGTAGCTGTGCTGCGACTGGATGGCGTCGCCGATCTGCCCCACCGCCTGGTTGGAGGAGCGCGCCGCGCCGTGGAGCTCGGTGACCGACATCTGCCCGATGCCGGGGATGTCGCGTTCGATGATGAATCTCTTGATCTCTGTCATGGGTCTCTCCGTTCCTTGAGCGTGGCCCGAGGATGCCTGCCGTGGCGCGGATCGCCCAACCATGAAATTTTGCGTGCGCGCTAAAGATTTCGTGCATAATGGAAGCGAACCTTTCGGCACGGAAAAACCCTCGGCGCGATGTCACGGGTCACCCATCTGAACGCCCTGCAGGCGCTCGACATGGCGCTGCGCGAGGGCTCGCTGCAGGGGGCGGGCGACAGGCTCGGCATCACCCCGGCGGCGGTGGGTCAGCGGATCCGGGCGCTGGAGGCGTATCTCGAAACCGACCTGCTGCTGCGCGGGCGCTCGGGGCTGCGGCCGACGCCGGCGCTGCAGGCGGCGCTCGACGACCTGCACGCCGCCTTCGCCGCGCTCGACCGGGTCGCCGACAGCCTCGATTTCCAGCGCAGCGCGGAAATCCACATCACGGCCGACCCGGACTGGGCCGACATGTGGCTGTGGCCGCGGCTGGCCCGGTTCCGCGCAGACCATCCCAACGTCGCCTTCAACGTCAACGGCGAGGGCGACGTGCCGATGCGGCTGGGGGCCGCCGACATCATCGTCGATCGCGATCCCGGCGGCCGCGCGGCGGACGGCGCGGTGCTCTACCACGAGGCGTTCCTGCCAGTGGGCTCGCCGGAGAACGCCGCGCGCATCGCCGAGCCGGACCTTACCCGGGCGGGGGATGGCGGGCCGCGCTACCTGCCGGTCGGGACGCTGGGCGACCGGGACCGGATGTGGCAGCACTCCGAAGGGGGCAGCCTCGAGGGGTTTCCGCTGCTCCACATCAAGCCCCGTTCCGATGCGCCAGACACGCCGGGCTGGGCCGAGTGGCTGGCCGCCCATCCCCACGGCCGGACCGCGCCCGAGCGCGCCGTCAATTACGCGCTGGTCCGCAACGCGCTCGACAGCGTGAAATCGGACGCCGGCCTGCTGGTCTGCGGCCTGTCCTGCGTGCTCGACGCGCTCGAGGCGGGCAGCCTCAGCTTGTCCGGCCCGCGACAGCCTGACCGCGCCACACCCCTACCGCCTGCATGTCCGCCCCGGGGCCGGCTCGCGCGCGCAGGTCATGCGCTTCGCCGACTGGCTCGCGGCAGAGGCGGCGCGAACGAAGGCAGCGATGGACAGGCTGATGGCGCCATAGGCGGACCGCGCCGGTCCCGCGGGACGGCATGGCCCCTGCCGGCTGCGCTGTCCACGCGCGGCGGGATCGGGTAGGCTGGGCCCATGGCGCAGCCCGGACACGACGACACACCCGTCCTTGTCCTGAAACTCTGCGGTCGCCCGGCCGTGCTGTCGGGGCACGGCACGCGTGTGCGTTTTCCCACCCGCAAGGCGCTGCGCGGCACATTGCACGAGATGCGCCGCGCGCTCGGCGCCGAGGCCGACCGGCTGCTGCGGCAGACGCGGGAGCGCGTGGCGCTCGACCCCGATCTGATCACGACCGACGCCGGGGACCCGGACGCCGCGCCGGCGGCCCCGCAGGACCCGGCGACCGATTTCCTCGTCGGGCTGGAGATCGGCACGCCGGGCTTCGATCAGTGGTGCGC
>NZ_JBKOTX010000179.1:0-11114 GCF_047086965.1 Roseovarius halophilus (ex Wu et al. 2025)
GCTGCGCCCCGCCCTGCTGGAGATGCCGCAGGCAGCGGCGGTGCTGCGGCGTGCCGCGCGGTCCCCGGGCCGCGTGGGCGCGGGGGAACTGGAGATATCCCCGGCGCGGGACCGGCTCATGCTGATCGGGAGCGCGCTGACGGGGCGGTGGTGATCATGCCTCGCGCGGGCGCAGCGCCAGCCAGATGAGCGCGCCGCCCGCAAGCGTCAGGAACGGGATCATCGCGAGGTTGACCGAGGCCCAACCCGCCTGGGCCGTGCCGCCCGAACAGTTCATGAGCCCGCCCGAGGCGAGGGATGCCGCCGTGACCCCGCCGAAGACCAGCAGGTCGTTGAGGCCCTGCATCCTGCCGCGTTCATGCGGCTCGTGCGCGCCGGCCAGCATCGTTGTCGCGCCGATGAAACCGAAATTCCAGCCGACCCCCAGCAGGACAAGCGCGACGAAGAAGTTTTCCAGCGCGACGCCCTGAAGCGCGACCGCTCCCGCGGCGGCAAGGATGATCAGGCCGGTCCCGACGATCTTCTCGACGCCGAACCGCGCGATCAGGTGGCCTGTGAAGAACGACGGCATGTACATGGCCAGAACGTGGGCGCTGACGATGTCGGCGGCGTTGCCTTCGTCGAACCCGCAGCCGACCACCGCGAGCGGCGTCGAGGTCATCACGAGGTTCATCAGCGCGTAGGATACCATCGCGCAGATCACGGCCACCGCGATCCGCGGGGTCGTGATCAGCTCCCACCGCGTGCGCCCCTTCGGCGCGTCCTCCGAGGGGACCGGCGGTTTCGGGATGTCGAGAAAGAGAAACAGGAACGCGCCTGCCACGTTGAGAACAATCACCCCGAGATAGGTGCCAAGGAACGGGATGATCAATGCCTGGCTTGTGGCCTTGACAAGTTGCGGCCCCAGTATCGCCGCGAGAAGCCCCCCGGCCATCACGTAGGAAATCGCCTTGGGCCGGAACGTGTCGCTGGCGGTATCCGCGGCGGCGAAGCGATAAAAGTTGTGCGCGGACATGTAGATACCGGTGACGAGGCTGCCCAGCAGGAAGACCGGGAAAGACGCCAGGTGAAGCCCCCAGGCCGCGATGGCCCCGCCGGTTGCGCCGGCGGCGGCGCCGAGGAAAAATCCCGCGCGCCGGCCGTAGCGCTGCATGATGGCCGAGACGGGCGTGGCCGCCAGCATGGAACCCAGCACGATGAGCGAAATCGGCAGGGTGGCGAAGCACGGGTTTCCCGCCAGCGATTGCCCGGCGAGCCCGGCCACGACGAAGATCATCGGCATCTGAGCCCCGAGGATCGCCTGCGCGGCCACGAGTACCGTGACGTTGCGGCGCGCGCGGCTGTCGTCGATGGGCATGGTGCGATCGGTCATGACCCGCGTGCTAAACGGGTTCGTTCAGACCTTCAAGCACGGATGGCGCCGCATCGATCACATGCGCGAAGGAGCCGTGCACGTGCCCCTCGCTCAGCCCCATGGGCGGCAGGGCGCCGCCTTCGGCGTCCGTCGCGTCGAATAACGGCCGGCCCTCGGTCGCGCGCGTGCTGGCATAGTGGAACTCGTGACCGGCGAGCGGGCGATCGAACGGACCGCGCAATGGCACAAGCCGACGGTAGCCCAGATGCAGCTTTCGCTCGGCAAAGGAGGTTTCAAGACCCAGCAGCCCGGCCATCGCGTGCCACTGCCCGTCGGCATCCGTCAGACCGGTGCCCAGCACCATGTAGCCGCCGCACTCGCCGTAGATGACAGTGTCGCGCGCCGCGCGGCGCAGCGAGGCCATGAAGGTATCCGCCGCCGCGATCCGGCCGGCGTGAAGCTCGGGGTAGCCGCCCGGCAGGAAGACGAAATCCGCCTCCGGTACGGGCTCGTCTGCCAGGGGCGAGAAAAAGCGAAGCTCCGCGCCGGCGGCGCGCCAGTCCTGCAGCATGTGCGGATACGTGAAGGCGAAGGCGGTGTCGCGCGCCACGGCGATGCGTCGGGCGGGCGGCGGCATCCCGGCATGGGGCGCAGCCGCGGGCAGGGGCGCGGCCAGTGCCAGTGCGGCCTGCCGGTCGAGGCTCGCCGCCAAAGCATCCGCCGCCGTGTCGAGAAAGGTGTCGAGATCGCCGCGTTCGCCCGCCTGGACCAGCCCGAGGTGGCGCGCCGGATGGCCAAGATCACGGGAACGGCGCAGCGCGGCCAGCACGGGCAGACCCGTCTGGCCGAGCGCGCGGCGCAACATCGCCTCGTGCCTTTCCGAGCCCACGTTGTTCAGGATCACGCCGGCCAGCCGCACCCCGGGATCATGGCCCGCGAACCCGGCGACGAGCGGGGCGACGGAGCCGGCCATCCGCCCGGCATCCACGACAAGGATCACCGGCAGCCCCAGTTGGCGCGCGAGGTCGGCCGCCGCACCGCGCCCGTCCGGCGGGGCGCCGTCGAAAAGCCCCATCGCGCCTTCGATGATCAACAGGCCCGCGCCATCGGCCAGCGCCGCCACGCGCGGCGGCGTCATGGCCCAGGCATCCAGGTTCACGCAGGTCGCGCCGCAGGCCGCCTCGTGAAAGCGCGGATCGATGTAGTCGGGCCCGGACTTCGCCCCGCGAACCGCCACGCCATCACGCGCCAGCAGCCGCAGAAGCGCGAGCGTCACGGTCGTCTTGCCCGCGCCCGATGACGGCGCCGCGATGATCAGGCCGCTCGCCATGCTTCCTTCCGGGGTTTCTTCTCGGTCGAAATACCCTCGGGGGTCCGGGGGTGAAACCCCCGGCAGGTCACCTGTCGGGCCGTCATGACGCCTCGGCGGGGCGCCCCCGGCCTAGCGGATCGGTATCGCGCGGCGCCGCCCCCGCCAGCATCGCCTGCCAGTCCAGCACCTGCCGCATCAGCACGGCGCGCCCGACGCAAAGGATCGCGGGCGGTTCCATGCCGCTGGCCTCGATGTCCGCGGGCATCCGCGCAAGCGTCGTCTCCAGAACCTCCTGCGCGCCCGTCGTGGCCGAGCAGACCACGGCACACGGTTCCTCGGGCGGACGCCCGGCCTCCATCAGGGCGCTGCTGATCTGCCGGACATGTTTCATGCCCATGTAGATCACGATGACCTGGCTGCCCCGGGCGATCGCCTGCCAGTCAAGCGACGAGGGCGTCGCGCCGGACTGGTCGTGACCGGTGACGAAAGTGACCGCCTGGTTCACGTCGCGGTGGGTCACGGGGATCCCGGCATAGGCCAGCCCGCCGATTCCCGCGCTGATCCCGGGAATGATCCGGATCGGGACACCATGCTGCACCAGCGTCTGCGCCTCTTCGCCACCTCGACCGAAGACGAACGGATCGCCCCCCTTGAGCCGCAGAACCCGTTTGCCCGCGCGGCTGAGGTCCACGAGCCGAAGCGAGATGTCGCGCTGGCTGGCCGACGGCTTGCCGCCGCGCTTGCCGGCATAGATGGTCTCGGCGCCCGGCGCCCAGTCGAGGATCGCCTCCTGCACGAGCGCGTCGTAGATCACCACGTCGGCCTGCCGCAGCGCGTTGAGCGCATGCAGTGTCAACAGCCCGGGATCGCCGGGACCGGCGCCGCAGAGCCACACCCAGCCCGGCTGGAGCTCAGGCCACGTTCCGTCGGGAAGGAGAAGCGAGTCGGTCATGTACCCTGTATGCCCCGACTCGTCCGCGTGGAAAAGGGCTGCAAGCGACCGCTTCACGCTCCCGGCGCGACATTCGTCACGGGCCGAATTGTCGATTGGCCTTGGCCGCGCGGCGCCCTATAGTCCGCGTCGGACATGGCCCGCAAACCCGACACCCCCCTGCGCCGTGGCTGGACCACGGGCGCCTGCGCCACTGCCGCGGCGCGGGCGGCGCTGATGGTGCTGTGGGGGCGGGGAAGCCCCTCCCGCGTCACCATCACCTTGCCCGGCGGCGAGCGTCCGGAATTCGAGATAGCGCACCGGGACGCCGGCGACGGCTGGGCCGAGGCGGGCGTCGTCAAGGACGCAGGCGATGATCCGGACGTCACGCATGGCGCGTTGATCCGGGCGCGGGTCAGCCCCTCGCAGGGCGGGATACGGTTCCGCGCGGGCGAGGGCGTCGGCACGGTGACGATGGCGGGCCTGCCGATCCCGCCGGGTGAACCCGCGATCAACCCTGTCCCGCGCGAGATGCTCAAGGGCGTGGTGCATGACCTCGCGCGGGATCTGGGCCGGCCCGCCGATATCGAGATCGAGCTTTCCGTCCCGGGCGGGGCCGCGCTGGCGCAAGAGACATGGAACCCGCGTCTCGGGATCAAGGGCGGGCTGTCCATCCTCGGGACAACGGGCATCGTGCGACCCTTTTCCTGCGCGGCGTGGATCGCCTCGATCCATCGCGGGATCGACGTCGCCTGTGCGCGGCAGGCGCCGCACGTGGCCGGCTGCACCGGGGCGACCAGCGAGAAAACGGTGCAGTCACTTTACGGGCTGCCCGATCATGCCATGCTCGACATGGGTGATTTCGCGGGTGGGCTGCTCAAGTACCTCGCCAAAAACCCGTTGCCGCGCCTGACCATCGGGGGCGGCCTCGGCAAGATGACCAAGCTGGCGCAAGGCGCGCGCGACCTGCATTCCGGCCGCAGCCAGGTCGATTTCGACAGGTTGGCCCGCGACCTGGGGGCAGGGGACGTGAAATTCATGAACACGGCGCTGCAAGTCCATGAATCCCAAGGAAAGCAATTTGCCGACTGGGTCGCTCAAAACGCGCTTCAGCAGGTTCGCGAGATGCTGCCGGACACGGTGCGCGCGGATACCGTCGTGATCGACAGGCAGGGCGCCGTCGTGGCCCGGGCGGGGCCATGACGCTACTGTTGCTGTCCGGTACCGGGGAGGCACGGCAGATCGCCCGCGCCCTCGCGGTCGAGGGCGTGCCGGCGGTCGCCTCGCTTGCCGGGGCGACACGCGCGCCGGCGTCCATGGGCCTGCCGACGCGGCACGGCGGGTTCGGCGGCGACGCGGGGTTTCGCGCCTATCTGCATCGCGTCGGTATCGCGTCGGTGCTGGATGCGACCCATCCCTTCGCGCATCGTGTCTCGGCGCGGACAGCGCGGGTCTGTGCTGAACTGGGGCTGCCGTACTGCCAGCTGCTGCGGCCGGCATGGCAGCCCGGCCCCGGTGACCGCTGGACCGATCTGCCCCGCGAGGAGGCGGCGGCGCGCCACGTGCCGCGCGGGGCGACCGTGTTCCTGGCCACGGGCCGTCAGACCCTGCCGCGCTTTGCCAATCTGGAAGGGCGGCGGGTGTTATGCCGGCACATCGACCCGCCCGACGCGCCCTTTCCATTCCCGGGCGGCGAATTCCTGATCGGGCGGCCGCCCTTCTCGGTCGCCGATGAGCGGGCGCTTTTCGCGCGCCTGGGGGTGGACTGGCTGATCGTGAAGAACGCGGGCGGCGCGGCGCCACGCGCCAAGCTGGCCGCGGCGCGGGAGCTGGGCATCAGGGTGGGCATGATCGCGCGGCCGCCGCAACCCGATTCGCCGCGCGTGGCAACGGTGGAGGCGGCGCTGGACTGGGCGAGGCGATCATGACGGAACGCATCATCGAAACCTGCGCGGATGTCGAGGAAGGCGCGGCGCATCTTGCCGCCTGCTGTCCGCGCATGGCCCGGGCCCATGATCTGACCGCGCCGTTGCCGTTGCGGCGCCGGCCCGACGGGTTCGGCGAACTGCTCAACGCGATCGTGGGCCAGCAGGTCAGCGTTGCCGCCGCGGCGGCGATCTGGCACAGGGTCGAGATGGCCGGTTTCGCGGAACCGGGGGCGATCCTGCGTGCCGGGGACGACGAGCTGCGCGCCGTCGGCCTGAGCCGTCAGAAAATCCGCTATGCCCGCGCGCTGGCCGGGGCCGGGATCGACTTCGAGGCGCTGCGCGCCATGCCGACCCCGCAGGTCGTCGCGACGCTGACCGAGGTGCCCGGCGTTGGCGTCTGGACCGCGGAGATCTATGCCATGTTCAGCCTCGGCCGCGCCGATGTTTTCGCCCCCGGCGACCTTGCGCTGCAGGAATCCGCGCGGCTGCTTTATGACCTGCCGGACAGGCCCCGGCCGCGCGTGCTGCGTGACATGGCCGAGGCGTGGCGACCGTGGAGATCGGTTGCGGCGCGGCTGTTGTGGGCCTACTACCGGATCGAGAAGCAACGAGAGGGGATCAGATGACGCGTGTATTGCAAGCCGGCCGGCGCGAGCCCGCCTCGGGGATGACCCGCTCTGCCGTGGTGTTCCTGCACGGCTACGGCGCGAACGGGGCCGATCTCATGGGGCTGGCCGAGCCGTTGGCCGAACATCTGCCCGATACGCTGTTCGTGGCGCCCGATGCGCCCGAGACCATCCCGATGATGCCCTCGGGGTTGCAGTGGTTTCCCATCCCGTGGATCGACGGCTCCTCGGAAGAGGAGGCCGAGCGCGGATTGATGGCCGCCGCCGCCGATCTGGATGCGTTCCTCGACGCGCTGATGGTGGACGACGACCTTCTGCCGGAGCAGGTCGTGCTGCTGGGGTTTTCGCAGGGGACGATGATGGCGCTGCACGTGGCGCCGCGGCGCGAGGACGCGGTGGCGGGCATCGTGGGCTTTTCCGGCCGGTTGCTCTCGCCCGAGCTTCTGCAGGACGAAGCGCAGAGCCGCCCGCCGGTATTGCTGTTGCATGGCGATGCCGATGACGTGGTGCCGCCGCAGTCGCTGCCCGAGGCGGCCGAGGCGTTGCAGGCCGCGGGCTGGCAGGATGTCTATGCCCACGTGATGAAGGGCACCGCGCACGGGATCGACCCCGAAGGCCTGTCGGTGGCGCTGGCTTTCATGCGCGACAAGCTGGGGCTCTGAGCCGCCGGCGCGGCCCCTTGTCGGCGGCGGTCCGGGTGGGTCGAGAGCACGTCGTTTCTTCTTGGCGGAAATACCCCCGCCGGAGGCATCCGGACCGCGCCACGGTGCTTGACCGGCGCATCGGTGTGCGTCAGCCCCAAGGGTGCGGTTCGGCGAATGCCAGCGAGTTTCCGGCCGGATCGCGGAAACAGATCGACCGGGCGCCGTTGGGCCCGTGGAAATCGGCCTCGACCGGGTGGTCTGCCACCCTCAGTCGCGCGGCCCAGGCGATGATCTCGGCCGACGTGGCGGCACCTCACAGGCGCCCGGGCCCGTGCGCGCCGTGCGGCGGGACGGGATGGCGCGGGGTCACGGGGGCTGCGCTGTCGCCGCCGGGTCAAAGATCAGCAATACCGCCGCGCCCACGCGGGAGAAGACATGCCGCCCTGCCATGTGCATGATCTCGGGCACCTGCATCACGGTGCCGCAGAACAGCGCCGCGGCGTCCAGATCATCGGCACAAAGCGCGGGTTCGAACACCCGCGCTGGTGTCGGCACACGGGGCAGGACGCGCGATTCGGTCATGCCGTCAGGTTACAACGGTTGACCTGCCCTGCCTGCGCGCCATGCTTGATGTCATGACAGCGTCACGAAACCCGGCTACGCCTGCCGCAAGATTTGCTGCTATATCCCGGGCTTGCCAGAGGCGAAACACGATATATAGTGACAGTTGGAACAAGGGGGTGCTCTGGTCCGGCCGGCCGGGCCAGATGATCCGCACGAGGACGAAGGAATGATGGACGGCGATTTCAGAACCGGTTTCGTGAGGGAGCCGGCGGCACTGCGACAGTATCCGGCGCTGGTACTCAATGCGGATTACAGGCCGCTTTCCTATTACCCGCTTTCGTTGTGGACATGGCAGGAGGCTGTCAAGGCGGCGTGGCTCGACCGGGTGGATATCGTGGCCGAGTATGAACACACGGTCCGAAGCCCGAGTACCGAGATACGCATCCCCAGCGTCATCGTCCTGAAAGATTACGTCAAACCGCAGAAGCGCGTGGCATTCACGCGCTTCAATCTTTTTCTGAGGGATGAATTCTGCTGTCAGTATTGCGGGGCGAAGGGGGATCTGACCTTCGATCACGTGGTGCCGCGTGCGCGGGGCGGGATCACCAGTTGGGAAAACGTCGTGGCCGCCTGTGGCAAGTGCAACCTCAAGAAGGGCGCCCGCAGCCTGCGACAGGTTGGCATGTCGCTGCGCAAGACGCCGCGGCCCCCCGAGGCCGAGGAACTGCGCAACATGGGGCGGAAATTCCCGCCCAATTACCTGCACGAAAGCTGGCTGGATTTCCTGTACTGGGATGCCGAGCTGGAGGCCTGACGCGCATCGTGGGCGTGAGTCGACGAGCCGCGACATGCCCGCGTTCTGCCGTTCCCGATGACGTTGATCTGGCCGGCCATCGGCCCGACCCATGTGCTCGGCAGTTGTCGGGCGCCGGCTGACCGCCGCCCGCCCGGGATCAGTTGTCGGCCTTGGCCGCCGGTTTGGGCTGCTGCCCCTGCGGCTTTGCCGCCTGCTGTTGCTGCTGCGGTTGCTGACCGCCGCCTTGCGCCGCCGGTTTCTGGCCGCCCTGCTTGGCATTCAGCGGATCGTCCTGCCGTTGCACGGACCCCTCGAAGTGCGCGCCGGATTCGATGGCGATCGTCTTGTGGATGATGTCGCCCTCGACCCGCGCCGTCGAGGTCAGCCGAACCTTGAGGCCGCGCACGCGGCCGACGATGCGGCCGTTTATCACGACATCATCGGCGATGACTTCGCCCTTGATCGTGGCGCCTTCGCCGACGGTCAGCAGGTGGGCGCGGATATCGCCCTCGACCGTGCCCTCGACCTGGATGTCGCCCGTCGTCTTGAGGTTCCCGGTGACGTGCAGGTCGGACGAAAGCACGGATGCCGGCGGTTTGGCCTTGGGGGCGGCCGCCTTGAACTCGCCCGTGCCCGCGGCCTCGGGCTTGGCCGTGTCTGCCGTGCCTTCGGGTTGCGCAGGCTTTGCCGGGGCGTCTGCCTTGGGGGCGGGTTCGTTGATCTTGCTTTTAGAAAACATCTCTCGCAGCCTTGATGTAGGTCATGGGGTTGACGGGTTTGCCGCCGACGCGCACTTCGTAGTGTAAATGCGTGCCCGTTGAACGTCCAGTATTGCCCATAGCAGCAATCTTTTGTCCACGCGAGACTCTTTGCCCCTTTTTCACGAACAGTTTGGAGTTGTGGGCATAGCGCGTTTCGATCCCGAATTCGTGCTTGATCTTCACGACCCGGCCATAGCCCGACAGCCAGCCGGCATGGATCACCACGCCGTCGGCCGTCGCGTGAATCGGTGTACCGTGGGGCGCGGCGAAATCCGTGCCGTTGTGCATCCGCCCCCAACGCATCCCGAAGCCGGACGTGTAGCGGAAGGCGCGTTTGACCGGATTCGCGAACGGCGCCTTCTGCGCGGCGATGCGGTAGAGGTTGAGCTCGTCGAGTTCCCCGAGGATGCGGTTGGCGCGTTGCGCATCGAGCGAGATGTCCTCGCCGCGCGTCGAGAATGACAGCGGCATCAGAGGGCCGCCCTGCCCGGAATAGCCGCGCTTGACCGTGTCGAGCAGGCGATCGGGCTCCATGCCCGCCTGTCGGAACATCTTGCGGAGCGGGGCGACCGAGATGCTCATGGCCTCTTCGAGCTGGCGGAAAATCTGGTCGTTCTGATCCTTCATCAGCGCGATTTCCTCGGCCATCCGGTCGGCTTCGAGAAGCGCGTCGCGGGCGTCCCTGTCGATCTTGTCGCGCTGGCGTGCGGTATCCTCCAGCGCCGCGGTCATGAAATCCATCATGCCCTGATCCGCCGCAGGGGTGTCTTGCGGGCCGGACGCCGGGGCGCCGTTTTCAAGCGCCATCGCGAGGTCACGCGCCTCGGCCTTGGCCGCGTCGCGCTCGGTCATGGTGCGCCGCAGCGTGCTCTGGATGACCTCGATCCCGGTTTCCAGTTCCTTGCGGCGAGTCTCGGAGGCCAGAAGCTCGGACTGCATTGCCGAGATCCGGGCAAGCGCGGAACTGAACCTTTCCTGTGCCGCGACCGCTTCCTCGGCGCGGTGGTCGCGTTCGCGCGACAGCTCGTTCAGCCGTGCCTCGTAGGTGCGCTGATCGCGTTTGGCCTGATCGCGAAAATTCCCGGCGCCGATCGTGTCCATGATCAGGATGGCCGTCGCGATGATCGCCCACGCCACGATCAGCGTCGCGCCGGAAAACGCGAGCAACTGCGACGCCGGGCGCAAGCGGATGAAACGTGTGTCGGTATCGGACCTGAGAAAGACCCGCCGCTCGGGGAAATATCGCTCGAGCAGGGCATGAGTTCTGATAACAAGTCGTTTGCGCACGATTTTCTTTCCTGTGTTCCTGTCCCTCGGCCGGCGCATTCGTTGCAATTGGTCACATTACGTAACCAGCGCCCTGCCTCGTGATTAACCAGCGGGTGGTACCGGGGCAAGAAATTTGCAGGATTTTCCCGCGCCTTGCGGCGGAAACCGGCCGCTCCGGCAATAAATTGCCGATCGGCGGCCGGTCATCCTATCCTTCCGGGCAGGGCCGTGCCCGTTCAGGCGCCGGCCAGCGGCCAGTAGAAATCGGGTGGCAACCCGGCCTCGGCGCGTTTTTCGTCGTTGAAGGGCGGTTTGAGGGCGCCGTGAAAATAGGTCCGTACCAGATCGTGGAAAACATCCTTGGGATCCGTGTCGTGGCGCCCGCAGAGGAAATGGAACCACTTGGAACCGTAGGCGACGTGGCCCACCTCTTCGCCGTAGATCACCTGCATCGCCTCGACGGCGCGGGTGTCGCCGGCCTTGTCGAAAATCTCGATCATGCCGGGCGAGACGTCGAGGCCGCGCGCCTCCAGCACCATCGGCACGACCGCCAGCCGTCCCATGAAGTCCTCGGCCGTATCCTCGGCCGCGCGCCACATGCCGGCATGGGCCGGCATGGCGCCGTAATGGCTGCCATGCGCTTCGAGGCAGTCGCAGATCAGGTTGAAATGCTTGGATTCCTCGTCGGCGGCCTTGACCCAGTCGTCGTAGAAACCGATCGGCATCGGCGTGTCGGCAAAGCGCGCAATAATGTCCCAGTGCAAATCCACCGCGTTCAGCTCGATATGCGCGACCGCGTGCAGCATCGCCAGCCGGCCCTTTTCGCTGCCCGGACGGCGGCGGGGCACGTCGCGCGGGTCCAGCAGTTCCGGTTTGCCGGGCCGGGCCGCGGATGCGACAAGAGCGGTCGCCACTGCCGTAACAAGTTT